>JBOHUW010000221.1:0-3806 GCA_050734895.1 Candidatus Dormibacteraceae bacterium
GTGCTATATACTTCAGTGAAGTGTACTTCGGAGAATTCCCTAGTAGGATTAGAGAACACATGATTTCCAAACTCGACCACATATTCGATCGGGACTTCGAGTGGAACGAGCTCGTTCGATTCGCTTCAGATCAACGGCCGCTGGCAACGTTGGGGATTGTCACAGGGCGGCGTCGCTATGCGCAAGAACTACTCGGTGGTAAGGGGTACGATGCGCGCGATGCCGTTCTGATTTGTGCCTCGGGAAAGGGCTTTGACGAGGAATTACTAGCTACAAAACAGAAGCAGAACGTCCTTTTCATTCGTCCCGAAGACTTGTACGCATAAAGCGTCCAACTTACTTGGACGAAGCGGCTTCTTCAGGGTGGTCGATGAGATAGTGAGCCATGGTTGATCCCACTCGATATTCATTCTCGATCGCCGGCCCGAAGCCGGGGAAGGTGGCCAGGAGGGCGCGCATGGTCTGGCCGGGGTAAGGTTGATCGAAGTCGCTGGCGGTGCGCAGAACCAGGTATTTATCCAGATAGCCGGCGCGGTTCAGTGCGGTGGCTATGGCCGTGTCCTCCTCCGCGGTGGTGCAGTATCGGGCGGCGTGATTGGTGCGCAGATCGGTGATGTACTGAGCCTCCTCCGAGAGTTCCGAACCGGCCCAGAAGTCGTCGCCACTGATCGTGTCGCATTGGGTGATGAAGGGATGCTGACTAGCCTGACCCGGGTAGTGTTTGCGGGCGGTCATCGCCTCAGGACTGTCGCTGAGAGTGACGTTTTTGGTGACAGTCATGGCCAAGGTGGAGAGCTTCTCGTTCAGGTGGTAGGCGCTGGTGTGTTCGTCATAAGTTGGTAGATAGCCGTGGGGGACGTCCGGTGCCGTTTCGGGGAGTAGGTGATTTCCTAGATCCCAGTCGACTACCCAGTGTGCCCAGGCGGCGAATCCGAGCGTGCCTACGGAAGGCGGTGTCCCGGCGATACCCGCCGTGAGGAAGAAGGCGTGTCCCAGATCCAGCTGATGGTCGAGCAGAATCGCCGTCATACTGGCACCGGCGTTCGACTTGCCCTCGCCGAGAGTGGTGACGCAGAGGCCGCTGGAATCACAGCGCACCGGGGCAAACGCTCCCGGGACGTTGAAGCTGGTGGTCAGATGCTCGTGCGCCAACCAGGGAGCCGTCTCAGGGTTGAACATGGTTAGAACTAGAACGCGAACGGGGAAGTGGGAGCTCTGTCTCACCGGCGTCGAGAAGGCGCAGGAGGCGAGACTCCCGAGGCAGCCCGCAAGCACCAGCAGTTGCATCGACAGCGATGCCAGCATCTTGCCCTTCATGGTGTTCGTGAGTATAGCGAAACTGCTCAGTCGGGAATACGATGCGACATTGCCTCGGTTTCAACGCCGAGTAGTTATATCCAGATCATCGAAGAGAGAACGACCATGAATGCAATCATCGCGACCCCCGAGGGACCAGCGCCGGCCGAGCTGCGAGAAGTTCCAAATCCTACACCAGGCCCAAGCGAGGCAGTGGTTCGGGTGCATGCCGCGTCACTCAACCGTGGCGAACTGGCGTTGCTGGCTTGACCGCGCTGAGAGCCCTGCGAGAGGGGGGCTCCCTATTGGGGAGGCGGGTCCTAATTACCGGTGCCGCGGGTGGAGTGGGGCATTTTGCCGTGCAGTTTGCCCATCTCGGTGGGGCCTACGTCACCGCGGTCGGGCGCGATGAGGAGCAGGCTCGGTGGCTGCGCCGGATCGGGGCGGATGAGGTGGTCGGGCGAGAGGATGAGCTGCCCCCGGAGTTCAACGTAGTTATGGAGGGCGTTGGCGGTTCCATGCTGGAGAGGTCGGTGAGGGCTGTGGTCCCAGGCGGCATTGTAGTGCTCTACGGGGTTGCGGATCCCGAGCCGGCTCGGATCAGCCTGCTTGACTTTCTCTCTTCGCGAGCCGCGGGCGCTCGGATCCAGGCATTCTTTCTGCATGAGACCGGGCCCAGCACCTTTGGGGCCGACCTTGGATATCTCGCCGGTATGGTCGGGGCCGGGACCCTGCAGCCGAAGGTTGGCCTGGAGATTAACTGGCAGGAGATTGAGCGAGCGATGGCGGTGCTTCGCGATCGACAAGTGCTGGGCAAGGTGGTCTTACTGATCGAATAGTAGTATCCGGAGTAAAAGTTTCCGGGGCGCAAGACTTGACTTTTCTATTGATTCCAGAGAGGATAGGGCAAGTTGGTAAGGATTAATGAAGTGAGGAGAAAAGTCAATGCCTCAGGTCCCGCTTTTTCATGCCAGTGCTCCAGCCGCCGAAACCCTGCTCGATCTCGGACCCCTTCAGCAGCTGCCCGGAACTTGGATCGGCAACGGCTTCAACCTTATTGCTCGTCCCGACAAGCAGGATAATAAGCCCTTCTTTCTCGAACTCAACGCCACCCGCGAAATCATAAATTTCACCCAAATTGGGGCCCCGATTCCGAACCGTGGCTCGATCCAGGGGGACATAGAGTTTCTCGGTGTCCACTACCTGCAGCAGATCAGCGATGTAGCCAACAACGGGGCGTTGCATCTTGAACCGGGGATTTGGCTTAACATTCCGGCACTCACCGCGCCGACGGTGCCACCCAGCGTGGTTCGTCTGGCCACCGTTCCGCATGGTCACTCGCTGCTCGCGCAGGGAGAGTCATTCACCGTATCCGGGGGACCGCAGATCGCCTCGGTCAGCTCGACGCCGATTAATCACGTCCCGGGTCAGCCGGTGGGGCAGCCGATTACCGATCCTACCTATCTAGCCCCGTTTGGGAACACTACCCTGCCACCAGGGATACCGGCCGCTTCGATCGCTAATCCGAATTTGGTTCTGACCGAGGCAATCAAAGAGCAGACGATTACCCAGACGGTGGTTTTGCCGATTGACACCACCACCGCCCTGGGGGGAAGCCCGGGGGGGATAGAAAACATACCCTTCCTGGTCACCAATGCCAACGCGACAAGCATGTCGGCCATCTTCTGGATCGAGACCGTTCAGCCTTCGAATGGAGGCGGAGAATTCCTTCAGCTGCAATACACTCAGACGGTCATCTTGAATTTCCTGGATATCGATTGGCCACACATCTCGGTGGCAACTCTGATCAAGCAGTAGTATCTGGAGTCATAACCACTCTGGCGAGGCTTGGTAGGCTGCCACCATTTGGGCTGGGAAGGGGAGGGAGGGAGGAGCTTCCTCCGAGTCCGCTTTGATCAGAAGTTGAGGGAGGCGGAGGAAGGGCAATATTTTCTCCGAGTCCACCTTGGCCGATTGTGGTGGGAAGCGGGGTAAAAGTTCCCGAGGGTAGCCCTGGGCTATCGATGTTGCTGATTTGGATAGGTCCTCCGATGGTCCCTTTCTGCCCTCCTGGGGCATTGCAGTAACCAGGTGATGTTTGGCAGAGCTGCATTATCAAGCCTGCGATCTGTCTAATTATCAGGCTGGTGCGTTGGGTTTCCGCCGACTGTTTATCTGCGCATTGGAGAAGGAGATTGTTCTGGCGGCCCGAGTTGGTGTTGATCCGGTTGCATCCACCACAACCGCCTCCATCGGAGTTGATGTTTTTGGTCAGGGCAGAGAGATGATCCTGATTTCCACCATAAATTGGGCTGTCCTCATTCTGAGAGCTGCTTGGTTGCTCGCCGTCAATCACCCGCCGGACGTCACGAGCGAAGGCCTGAGGGGAGTTCGCATCCACGACCATGGCTTGATTCAGGTAGGGTTGCGCTGCTTGGGCGATCTCTGAGGTGGCATCCTCACCAGATTGGTCAGCGTGCTCGCCAGCCTGTAGGGCGGCATCCATACCC
>JBOHUW010000222.1:0-3778 GCA_050734895.1 Candidatus Dormibacteraceae bacterium
TCTGCACCATGCCCGATTCTTGAACATTCAAAAGGATATCGTCACCGGCCTCAACCGCCAACAATTTACGGATAGCAGCCGGAAGTACCAAACGTCCCCGCGGGTCAAGCTGAGTAACAAATCCGGTTGAAGATATGGCCATTTATTTGAATATACCACGCCAGAAAAAATCCCGCTATTTGCAAGATGAGGGTAAGAAAATATTTTCCCGCAATATTAGAGGATGAGTTTGACTTCACCGGCAACCTGCGACGGGATACGCTCACCCCAGCCAAGGGGAGCCGCCCCTTTTGACGACCAAAGCCCCTGCTAATAGCAGCGTTTATCTCATGCTAACGGTAGCCTGAAATAACATTCCGGGCTTGGCTGACCGCCTATACGGTAGCGCCGTCATTCTCGCAGCCCTTCTCGGACTGACATACAACGCAGTCGCCAGATGTAACGCATCCAGTGACCGTAGATGCTTCCCCGGTAGACAAGAGGCATCCTCCACTACTCGAGACGTCAAGATTTTGGACAAGGCATTGAGTAGTTTGTCGGCTTGGGCTTTAATCTGCCCGTCAACTTCAAGGCGAATTAGCGCCCGGTGTACCTCGACCACCTCCACCTCCGAGGAGACCCACGGTTGGCCCGCTGAAGTTAAGTGCCTCGCTAACGCTGCCGACTCTGCTTCCGGCACCAACAGCTTAATCACCGCACAGCTATCTAAATAATCATCGGTCGGTGGAATTTCGATCAGCCAGAATCGCCTCGGTGCCCACTGGCGGACCAGCTGGAGAGATAATCCCAGGCAAAGTAGGTAGCAAACTTAGCAGCTGAGATTGCCGCTCTCGCCACCTCTTATCGATTTCACCCGCTGCAGCAAGCTCGTCGAGCAGAACTTCATCACGATCAGGAGGGCTCAGAGATGCAATGACACGACCATTACGAGTCAGCTGCAAACGCTCTCCTTGGCTGAGCCGTTTGAAGACTTGGGGCCAGCTATGAAGTAAAGTGCCTACCGAGATATGTCCAGTTACCAAATCTCCATCCACGCCGCCGACCTCTTCATGAAATTCGGATCCTTTGCCGCACTCACCATAATTTCCGCCAGCAAGGCTGACGCCGACCGCTTCGCCGATCTGGACGGCCTGGGTTGGCGACACCCCCTGACCAGAGCAATGATGACCGTCTTCATGTTTGGACTAGCCGGCTTCCCCCCACTGATCGGCTTCTTCGGCAAGCTCTTCCTCTTCAACAGCGCGGTGCAGGCGGGCTGGACCTGGCTGGTCATCATCGCCGCCCTGGCCAGCGTAATCTCGGTCGCCTACTATCTGCGAGTGATCCGCCACGTTTGGACGCCAGCCCGCGGGCGGCGGGAAGAGCCGGAGAGCCGGCTCTCCCTTCTCGCGGTGATTACTGCTGCGGTGCTGGCTATTGCGCTCGGCATCTACCCTACTACTGGCCGGGAGCTGGTGGGGGGCGATGCCAGTGTTAGCCCACTCGTAGCGCTACTCCTACAACCTGCTTAACGCATTACTGAAGGATGGCAGCAGTTAGGGTAATTATTACAATATTCATCCATCGCTTCCTTAGATCCAGGATCCGAAGGATCAGGACAATCAGCCCCCTCAACCACTTGGGTACCTGGCAAAGCATTCATTCCGGAATGCAAACTAGGCCTCTCTCCCACCCCAAAAACTATGACCAAGAGTGCCCCGACAAGCAGCGAAGCAATTTTACAGCTCACAACCTCATTTCTCCTTTCCCCTAAACGAAACATCCGACCGATTGGCTGATCAAAATTCATTTTCGAGCAACTGTGACATATTGTCAAGCAACAATTTACCCATAATGCCCCTACAAGTCAGCCGCACACGCTATCAAAAAGAAGATGGTAGTGTAACTCGGATGAGCGAACGAGCACAATACATACCTGGAACCTTCAGCTGGGTCGATCTCACCACCACTGATCAGGAAGCCGCCAAGCGATTCTACAGCGCACTCTTCGGCTGGGAGGCAACCGACCTCCCGATCGGCAACGGAGCCTTCTACTCAATGATGAAGCTAGGAGGTAAGGATGTTGCGGCCATCTCACCTCAACCCCAGCAACAGCGTGAAGCAGGCGTTTCACCAACCTGGAACTCCTACATAACTGTACGCAACGCAGATGAAACGCTCCAGTGCGTCTCGGCGCTTGGGGGCAGTGTGCATTCGCCGGCGTTTGACGTAATGGACGCCGGCCGGATGGCGGTGGCGCAGGATCCCCACGGCGTATTCTTTCTGCTCTGGGAACCCAAGGAGCATATCGGAGCCCAGCTTGTCAATGCTCCGGGCGCCTTCTCATGGAACGAACTGGCCTCCCCCGATTTCGAGGCCTCCAAGCACTTCTACAGTGAGCTATTCGGTTGGACGACGGAGCCGTTCGAGGGTACTGGACAGCCATACTTCGTGATCAAGAACGGCGAGACCGGCAACGGCGGGATGCGATCGCCCCAGCCGGATGAACCGCCTAACTGGAGTGTGTACTTCGGCGTCGAAGAGCTCGACCAGGGCCTGGAAAAAGTATCGGCGTTGGGGGGCAAAGTTTTGGCGGGGCCGATCGACATCGGCGTGGGCAAGATCGGTGTCGTGCAGGATCCCCAAGGGGCTGTGTTCGTGCTTTACGCCGGGGTGTTCGGACCGTAAAGGAACAGCCAGCGCAGCAATTTTAGGGTGATGTTCCTTTTTGACCACCAGAAATTCATGCTAACGGTAGCTCGCGAAAAGCTGGCTGGAATTAGCCCATCAGCCTCCGAAAAACGGATTGACAACTACTAAATCGCCAAATTTTCGACCGTGCTGGAGATCCTCTGAGAGTAGTTGTTTTGCTCCTGCTCTCAGAGCGGCTACGATAACCAGGGCATCCCAGAAATTCAAGCTATGCTCCTCCTCCAACTGACTGGCGGCCACAATCAATAAGGGATCGGTGTAAACAGAACACCATTCGACGTATTCGAAAATCACCTGGCGAGCCGAATTTTTTGCTAGTTTAGGTTTAAGTTTTCTGGTGGCAACCGAGTAAAACTCCTGAAGCACCTGAGTGCTTACTGCCCCGGTACGAGTATTCCACAAACGTTTCAACTGTTCCCTCGCCTGATCGCTGCGAGGATCATTGCCGGTCGCATGGGCATAGATCAAAATGTTGGTGTCTACAAATGTGATCAACCTTGGATATGCTGAGGTCGGTCGTAAAGTTCCTCGCGGCTCCATCTAGGAACTATTCTTTTCGAATTTACGGCATCTTCCATCAAGGCCAAGGCAGATTGCCTAGCCCGCTCATACCGCTGATCAGCCTCGGTAAGCAGTTGAACCTGGTGAGCCAAAAAACCGCTCATCGACATTCCCTGCTTATTCGCCAAAGCCTTAGCTTGCTCAATGGTATCGCCATCCAATTGGAGGGTTATGTTTCTACTCGACACCCCCACAGTATATCACGTGGAAAACAGGAAGCTTAACTGACCGCGTTCATCCCCAACGTAGTCATCGCCAGGGGCCTTAGAAGACGCCTCTACCTCGGGCAATCGTCAAAAGTTGTGGATTTGGGTAGAGAAAGATTACGCGGCCATCTCACCTCAACCCCAGCAACAGCGTGAAGCAGGCGTTCCACCAACCTGGAACTCCTACATAACTGTATGCAGCGCAGATGAAACGCTCCAGCGCGTATCGGCGTTGGGGGGCAAAGTTTTGGCGGGGCCGATCGACATCGGCGTGGGCAAGATCGGTGTCGTGCAGGATCCCCAAGGGGCTGTGTTCGTGC
>JBOHUW010000223.1:0-3777 GCA_050734895.1 Candidatus Dormibacteraceae bacterium
CGGGAACCGCCTCGCCTTCACTCTAAGCTCCCCTGGAGGTAGCGAGATCGATACTTACGATATTGCTCTTAGGTCTCGCTCTCGCCTCCAAACTGAGAGCGGGCAAATCGATCAGCTGGCTTGGTCCCCCAATCAAGCCGCTCTCGCCTACCGCTTGACCACTACAGGCTCGCCAACTGGACAAATTCGAGTTCGATCTCTGGTTGGTAGGGGAAACACCACCACCCTGGTTAGCGGAGCATTCGAGGCACCAAAGTGGCAATCCGATAGTCAACATCTCTTCGTCAAGCATCGCGGCAATCAGGGAGACGATTCCTCCAACCAAATTTATCGGATTGGGAGTGGCCAAAACTCGTTGATTACCTCGAGCCCAATTTCACTGGGCGATGAGCAGTTCAACTTGACAAGCTTTGCGGTTTCCCCTGATGGGCGCCAGATGGTCCTACTCACCGCCAACCCCAGAAAAACCGAACTCTGGCTGATGAACTCGGATGGAACCGGCCTCCGTCCATTGAACGACAACAGCATTCCTCCTCTCCAGCAGCAGGAAATAGCAGTAAGTTGGACGCCCACTTAGGCGGCCCTGCCGTTGCGTCTGCTCGGTCTGTTATGGTGGCTGGAAGCATGCTTTGTCGTCTTCGCTCGCTGTTGCCCCTGGCAATGCTTACCCTGATCCCGCTGGTCCTGGTTGGGTGGACATTAACCGCCGTTCTGGCTGAATCTACTCCCACTCCCTCTGCAACTCCCTCTGCCGCCAGCGGAGCCACTTCGGAGACGGGAGGCGATATCGCCCACGGTCAACAGCTCTTCGGATCGGGATCGGACTGTACCAGCTGTCATGGAGCCAACCTAGAGGGAGGTGTCGGTCCCAAGTTGAACCCGATCGCCCCACTTCAAGGGGTCAAAGACCCGTTGAACGGAGCCTTCCTCTTCGCCACTATCAAGAATGGACGTCCGGCTTCAGATGGTTTCGCAACCGCCATGCCTGCTCACTCCTCGCTCAGCGATCAATCCATTCGTGACATCGTCGCCTTCATTATTCACGAAAATCAATCGGGGAGCTCCGGATTGAGCCCGGTCGACCTGGCTCGCTCCAACGTGCTTTGGATCACCGTGACAATCGGGCTGCTGGTTTTGGTGACCTGGCTTCTGTCCCGCTATAACATGCGCTGGATTGCTCGCCGGGCAGCCGCCGGGCGGGATAGGAAAGCCCGATAAGCAACCACTACTCCGCCCCCTCCATCCTCATCCTTTTTTCGGATACTGGAGGTGGACATCGGGCCACAGCCAAGGCGCTCAGCGGGGCTATCTCCACTCTGAGGCCAGATATCTGCCTGGATCTCTTTGATCCGCTGCTCGGCGATGGTCCTCCCGTAGTCCGGAGGCTGGCCGGTTTATATCCGGTAATCATTCGACGCTCTCGTCCTGCCTGGGGGGCCATCTACCACGTCATGAATAACCGCCCTGCCTTTCGAGCCATGCGGTTGGGCCTGGGAGCCGGAGTTAGGAGACGGATGGCTCATCGAATTCGGATTTTCCAACCCGATTTGGTGATCTCTGTTCACCCCTTACTCAACCACATCGCCATCGCCGCGATCCGTGCCGAGGGACCACTTCGACCGCTGGTTACCGTGGTGACTGATTTAATCGACTTTCACCTCGGCTGGGCCTGTCCCAAAGCCAACCTGATAGTTGTCCCCACCGTTGCCGCTCGGGAGGTGGTAATTGGTCATGGAGTTGAGAGTGAGCGAGTGAAATTGCTCGGACTGCCGGTCGACCTCCGCTTTCGCCCTCCCGCCCCTGGTGAAAAGGCGGCTCTGCGCCGTCGTTTTGGCATTAAAGAGAGCCTCCCCACCCTGCTGGTCACGGCTGGCGGAGATGGTACCGGCGGCTTACTTCGTCAAGTCCGGGCCCTGGCCGACCGTCCCTATCCCTGGCAACTCTTGGTCGTATGTGGAAATAATCAGCGAATTCACGAACAGCTGTCGAAAAAGGACTTCCCCACTCCAACCAAGGTTTTTGGGTTTGTCGAAAATATGCCCGAGTTGATGCGGGCTTCTGACTTGGTCATCAGTAAAGCTGGTCCAGGAGCTATTGCCGAGGCCCTAGCCACCGGATTACCTATGGTGATTACCACCTACCTGCCCGGTCAAGAAACCGCCAACGTACGTTTTGTTACTGAAACCGGCTTTGGCGTATATACGCCAAAGCCGGAGTTACTTCTAAAGACCGTAGAGAATCTCTTTACCGGAGATCGAAAACAGCTGGAAAGTATGGCCAACCTAGCCACCGATATCGCTCGTCCTTACGCCGCCCTGGACGTGGCACGGATTTGTATTGAAATGACTGATGATCATCGCCATTAGCTAGTAACCGACAACTGCAAATTCCTAATTTCATCCCCCGCCGGATTTTAAGTTGGAGAAATCACCGGTAGTCCTTCGACCGAGGCTGCTTTGAGCAGGCGTTTATCGTAGGCGACGAATGCCTTGAGCGCTGATTTGAGATGGCATCCAGTTGCCAGATGAATGGAGTCTAAGCTGCGCATCATAGCCGGTCCTATGCTTTCTGCCCCAGCACAGATTCGATCTATGCTCATCATGTCTATTCTTCCCAGAATGCCGTAGGCCGCAGGGAGGAGGTAGGGATCATTACGGCGAACCGATCTAAGCAATTCGATGCGCAGCAGGCGAGACGATACCCATGGCACATTGGGTTGACTGTCAAGCCAGCTCCTCAACGCCTTCGATTCCGATTCCCACTGCACTAATTTGAGCAAGGCGGAGGTGTCGAGATAAATCACTAGTATCGTTCTTCATTACGGATGGCGGCCAATGTTTCGCTGAGCGATTCACCTCCGTCTTTGGCAGGTGCTGGCTCGGGAAAGGGGGTTGAATCTTCTGCCGGTATTAGGTCTCCGCAAGCAATAAGTTTGGCGCGAAGATCGCCGGCTGCTGCGCCTTCAGGAACGAGTCGTAGAATAGGCATTCCTCGATCTGTGACCCGGATCGTTTCACCGTTGCGAACTCGAGAAACCACGGCGGTAGTGTGATGATTGAGATATCGAAGGCCAATATTAATCATTTTTAATATGTTATCACAATTGTGACCCCATTTCAGCGGACGGCTCTGAAGTTGGCCATCATCCAGAAAACCTATCGACGAAATTCCCTAAATAGATTCCAAACAGGACAACCGATAAGAGCAGAGTCGGCACCTCCTGCGCTCCGGTTGGGCCTGAAATTGACCTGCGCTTATTCCCTCTGCAACCTCACCACCAAGCCTTAGAGCTTCAATCTTGCTTTTTTCGGGGTCGGATACCCGGATGCGTTTATCGGTGCGTAAGTATATGAACTCCAACTCCACCGGTTCCAACCCCATATGGGCCGCGCCCAAGGCATAGTAGGCCAACTGTAGATCTCTATGCTCTTTTTTCCCCTGAGGCTGACGACCCGTCTTGTAATCGATTATTTTCCAGCCATCGCCATTCCGATCAACCCGGTCAATGATTCCTCCTAGCTGCCACCCTTCGAAATCCACCGTAAATGACTCCTCTAGCAGATGTGGTTGAGCTTCGAGACCACCAACCTGCCAAAAACCTTGGAGCATCTGCCAGCCCAAATCATGCATAACCTTGAATCGCCGCGGTTCGGCTACCACTACTCCCGACCATGCCTCCTCATAGAGGCTACTGAGCAGCTGAAGGGTTATTTTTATTCCTCCCTGCCGCCTCTCCCCAGCGCCCTTCAAAGCCTCATGTACAACTCCTCCTAGCTG
>JBOHUW010000224.1:0-3770 GCA_050734895.1 Candidatus Dormibacteraceae bacterium
ATCTGGCACCGAAATCAAAACTTTAGCCATATTTTTATTATATCTCATGGATATCGACCAACTCACCCCTCAACGCCGATTCGCTCCAGAAGCTCGTCGACATCAGGCAGGGTCATCAGAATCTCCCGCGACTTACTTCCCTGGTAGGCCCCAATCACCCGATGCTCGGCCAGCTGATCCACGATACGGCCCGCCCTTGAGTAACCGACGTTGAATTTGCGTTGGATCAGAGAGACGGAAGCCGTCCCCTCGGCGCAGATCGCTCGCGCCGAACGGGCGAAGAGTGGATCCAACTTGCGCTCCCCCTCCCCCCCCTGCTGACCAGGGTTGATCGCCGAACCCAACACCTCGCCCATATAGCTGGGCGGACCCTGATCCTTCCAGAACTTGACCAATCCCTCCACCTCTCGCTCATGAACGAAGGCTCCCTTGATTCGAGTCGGGCGGCCGGAGTCGATCGGCTGATAGAGCATGTCCCCTCGACCGAGCAGCTTCTCCGCCCCGACCGAGTCCAGGATCACCCGGCTATCCACCTGAGATCCGACGGCAAAGGCGATGCGGGAGGGGATGTTGGCCTTGATCAACCCGGTAATGATGTCGGTCGAGGGCCGCTGCGTAGCGATCACCAAGTGAATACCCACCGCCCGGGCCAGCTGGGCGATACGGCAGATCAGCTCTTCGATCTCCCCGGCGCCGACCATCATTAAATCGGCCAACTCATCGATCACTACCACCACATAGGGCAAATTAATGGCTCTTTGCTGGGTAGCTTTATCATTGTACCCGCGGATGTTGCGCACCCCCTCCGCCGAGAGCAAACGGTAACGGCGGTCCATCTCGCTCACCGCCCAACGCAGCGCGGCGGCGGCTTGGTGGGATTCGACGATCACCGGCACCGCCAGGTGGGGTAGATCATTGTAGAGGTTCAGCTCCACCCGCTTGGGATCGATCATCACCAGGCGAAGCTCGGTGGGCCGGGAGTGCATAAGCAGGCTGCAGAGGAGGGCGTTGATGCAGACGCTCTTCCCCTGCCCGGTGGCGCCGGCAATCAGCAGATGGGGCATCCGCGAAAGATCGCTGGTGATTGGCTGACCGGTCACGTCGTTGCCCAGGGCCACCGCCAGAGCCTGGCCACCCCCGCTGAAGGAGGGAGATTCCACCACCTCGCGCAGCGATACCGGGGTCGCCGATTTATTGGGTACCTCCACCCCGACGGCCGACTTCCCCGGTATCGGGGCTTCGATCCGCAGTGGCGAGGCGGCCAGGGCCAGGGCCAGATCGTTCTGCAGAGCAACGATCTTCTTAACCGCTACCCCCGCCGCCGGCTGAAGCTGATACTGGGTAACCGCCGGACCGGAATTGACCCCAATCACCCGTGCCTGAACCCCGAAGGTCTGCAGAGTACTCTCGATGATCCGGACGTTCCTTTTGATCTCGTCCTCCATCCGCTCCCGCTTGACGATAATGGGGTCTAGCAGAGTGAGCGGGGGCAGCTTCCACTCGATGCCGATCCACTCCTCAATCTCCCTCCCCTCGTCCAGAGTCACGAACGAACCGGGCTCCCCCGGAGCTGCAGCAGGCTCTTCAACCCAGGCTGGCTTAAGGGGTATCTCCTCCACCTCCTCCAGCTCCAATGCTTCGGGAGGAGCAGAGTTATCGACCAGCATCGGCCACTCCGGAGCTTGTACTGCCGGTTCGGCCAGCGGTTCGATGCTGGACTCGGCTAGCTGGGCCAGCTTCCCGCTCTCCGCCCGGGGCAGAGAAGCTGGGCTTGGTCGGGTCAGCTCATCCAGCCGCTGCCGCTCAGCGTAGGCTGCCTGCATCGCCCGAGCCGCGTGAAGGAGAACCGCCGCCGGGCTGAAGCGGAAAGCAACAATTAGTCCGAGGATTAGGATCACTCCCAACACCACCACCGCGGCAGGACGGCCGAGGAGAGTTAGAGCCGGGCCACCGATAACCATTCCGAAGCTGCCCCCGGCCCGTGAGCTAGCCAGAGTGAGCAGGCCATCGATCGAGAGGATGACGGCCACCACGGCCAGCATAGGGGTGAGCCGGGGAAGCGGCCGATGGGGCCAGGCCATGACTCCACCAAGGGCTAGAATGGCGCCCACCGTAAGCGGCCAGCCAAAGCCGAAGCCGGCCTCGATCGACTGCCGCAAGCCGCTGAGCAGGGGACCGCCAACCGAGAACATAGCGATTCCGCTCAACAGGGCAAAGCCGGTAATCACTACTCCCACCGCCTCTCTCAGCTGAGTAGTGGTCAAAAGCGGCCTCGCCGGCTGCAGTCGGGGACGAGTCGATTTCGATCGTCTGGCCGGGGTTCGACGGATAGTTTTTCTCGGCGGCACTAGCAGCCTTCAAGATTACCAGCAATTTTCGGATGATCCTAGCGTAGGGAGGACCAGCGATTTGCCTCGACCAGAGGCTGCCGCACGAAATTCACGCCGACACTAAGAGCGTGGGTCAGCTGGAGGCCTAACTGAGCTCAAATGGACGGGTAAGCATCGCCTTGAGTGCGGGGATATCCTCATCAACAGTCTGTTCGATGCGTGCCCATAGCGTATCCCAATAGTGGTGCGCAAGCTGCACCCGCAGCCCGATGACGTCCTTCCACGGAATTTCGGGATAAGCTTCCTTGAATGTCTCACTGAGATGGCTTGCCGCATCGCCAATGACCATCAGTTCATGCAGAACCGCCGCCCGATACATACCCTCTGATGCCGATTCAGGGTGCCATGCCTCAATGTTGGCAATTGCTTCGAGCATATCCGCAATGCGATCGGAATCGCTCCGCGCATTGGTCTTCACAGCAGACGCGCCTCTACCAATACCCGGTCGCGGATACGTGGCCGCAGATCATCGACACTGCCGAGGTCGACGCGCATACCCACCAGCTCTGAAAGCTCACGTTGAAAACGGGACATGGCGAACAATCCGTAAGTGGATGGAATGTCCATCAGAAGATCGACATCGGAGTCTTCGGTGTCTTCCCCACGAGCTATGGAGCCGAAGACCATGACGTTTTTTGCCCCAATGTTCCGGGCAAACTCAAGAATCTCCCGCCGATGTTTTTTAAGAGCCTCCGAAGGCTTGATTCTCGTTCGGCAGGCATCGAGCAGTCGCCGCAGCGTCGCTGGCCGCGGAATGGTCCTGCCTTGTTCGTACCTGTTGATTGCGGGCTGGGATGTATGACTACGCCGGGCCAACTCTGCTTGGGTCAACCCTGCCGCTCGACGTGTGTTCAAGATAACCGCTGTAGTATCGGTCATATACCTGATTTTATACCGATTTAGTGCTCGCCAGGGGGTTATCGATGTTTCCGAACCTTCTTCTCCCAAGACTCAGATCATGGAAACAAATTCAGCCCATCAACATGACGAGGCCGTACAACACTGAAATCCCGGCGATCCAAAGTCGCGACCTGCCGGATATCCAACCGCTCGGCAAGAGCAACCACGCAAGCATCAGCCGGATCGAGTTTTAAATCGCTATAGGTACGAACCAGCTCAGCCACCCGCACCATATCGCCAACCGTCAATTCCACCAAGGTCCATCCCCCTCCGACCAGATCGCTGACGACGCTATCGAGAAAGCCGCGTGAGCCGCCGACCCACAGCGGGAGTTGATCAGCCAACACGCTTCAACGATGACCATCGAAGGCAGCAACCGCGGCCCGGAGAGCTCTTCAAACAGACATCGACATCGCTCGTGGTGAGCATCGCTGCGGTGCGCGAGGGCCATCAAAGGCCCGGTATCAATCAGTGTAGCAC
>JBOHUW010000225.1:0-3765 GCA_050734895.1 Candidatus Dormibacteraceae bacterium
TCAGAATTGGAGCTACGTTATTTTTGCCACAACCGGCCTGCATGCCTTACCATCCGAAATTTCCAACTCCATTCTCAACGTATTGGCGGAGGCCGCTTGAGCTCCTCAGAAACTTGCAAAGTCCACTATAAATTCGTGCGGTTTATTATTGAAGCTAAAGTATGGAAAGCAAATCTGAGCAGGATAAGCCGGCTGAGTCGCCGATCGACGCCTGTTTTTCCGGGGAGGTAGAATCTAAGCCGCCCCCGGACAGTCCTGGTCAGAAGCTATGGCGTGGCACGCGAGTCGGGCTAATTGGCGCTCTGGGTATCTTTGCCGGAGCCGCCTTGGTCTTGAATCCTGGTGGAGTCCGCTCTCCGTTCTCATCCAATACATCGAGTCTACCGGGCCCATCGTCAGCTTTTCGATCTTCCCAATTCAATAGTGTGGGTCCGACAACCGAGGGTGACGAGACGAATCCGCCGTCTGTGGTTCCGAATACGAATTTGGCTCCGGTGAGTCACCCGGCTCCTGCACCGGCCTCGAATCCTATTCACCATCCTCCACCTCCATCTTCACCACTACCATCTGTGAGGCGCGATCTGAATTACGGCTTTGGCCCCGACCCTGATCATGGCCACGACTATAACCATGACCGCGACCACGACCATTACTCTGGCCCCGACCGTGGCTTTGGCGATGGCCCCGACCGTGGCTCTGGTGGTGGCTCACATCATCACGGCTAGTATCCTGCCACCTAAATTCGCGAATAGTTGAGAAATCCCTCCCCACTGTTTGCGAATTTAGGTGGAACATAAGCTCTCGCTTACCGTTGACTAGAGCGTAGATTAACTGAAAGATAAGGAGTTCGGTGAAGCGATTTATTATTGAGGCTGAGGCTATAAATGGGAAGCAAATCAGAGCAAGATAAGCCGGCTGAGGCACCGATCGATCGCCATTTGGTGATCGATGACAGCGGTATCCGTTTTTATGATGGGACGGCAAAGGACCATGGCGCTCCTTCCGGAGAAGGGGTCACGATGGAGATCAAGCCGGAGGGGAAGGCCTTCTTCTCTGGGGAGGTAGAATCCAAGCCGCCCCCGGTCACTCCTGCACAGAAGCTGTGGCGCGGTACGCGAATCGGGCTAATTGGAGCCGTGGGTGTCTTTGCCGGAGCTGCCTTAATCTTGATTCTGGTCGGAGCTCCGCTCCCCTTTCCATCCAATCTACCGAATTTGCCGGGTCAATCGGCGGCGCTAAATGTAACTGGACCCTCGCCCTCGCCATCTTCCCATTTCAATGATGTGAGTCCCACGGCTGACAGTGGCGCGACGAATCCGCCATCTGTGGTTCCGAATGCGAATTCGAATCCTGCGACGAGCCAGGCTCCTGCACCGGTAGAAGTCGGCTCCCATCAACCGATCTCGAATCCTCCTCCCCAGTCTTCACCTTCGTATTTACCACCATCACCGCATCACGCTCCGAATCACGGCACTGGTGACGGCCCAGGTCCAGGCCCAGGGCATGACCACGACCATGACCATGGCCCAGGACATGATCACGACCATGACCATGACTCCGGTTCCGGCCATGACTCAGGCTCTGGGCATGACTCAGGCTCTGGGCATGGCTAGTAGTGTTCAACTCTCTAAATTTCGCTCAACCGTTGAGGGAGTTCGGCCAGAGTGTCAATTCGGAGGTGAGCACGTCTGACTGCCGGAGCTTGGGCCTGAATGTAGCCCCACGGTCCTCGTCGCAGGTGAACGGCTATCAGCCCCGCCTCCAGAGCGGGGAGGACATCGTTGTCGACGCGGTCACCCACGTAGGCAATCTCTTCAGGGGATAGAGAAGTGAGTTCAACCAGGCGAGCGAAGAAGGCCGTCGAGGGCTTTTCGACTCCGGCCAGCTCGGAGATTAGCAGCCACTCGTAAGGCAGGGTGGAGGACTCTAGGATTCGAGCTGCCCGCGGTGGTTGATTCCCGGCGATACCGATCCGGAAGCCGGCCGCCTGGAGAGCTTGCAGGGTGGGTTGGGCGTCGGGGTATAAGTCGTCGGCTGTGAAGCCAAAATCGGGCTGTTCGGCCTCCCGCTGGGCGAGAAGCTCCGGCCACTTTCGCTCCGGTGCGAAGATCCGGAAGATTTCCAGCTGGTGCCTTCCCTGGGCAATAACCGCTCCCAAGGTGGCGTGGAAGGTAAAGCGAGGTATATTGAGCCAATCTGCCCACCCATTCCAGGTGTTGGTCTCGTCAACTACAGTCTCACCGACATCGAAGAAGATCGCCTTAATGGGCACAGAAGTAGTGTACTGAGAAATATGGAGAGGGAATATTCACCCCTGATGCCTGGATTATTCAATTTTAATATGTCGAATGAAATCCGACGGCTTGGAATTATCTCACTTCACGCCTCTCCCTTGGCTCGGCTGGGCGAGGGGCCCAACGGAGGACTCAATGTCTATGTCAGGGAGATTTGTCGGGCCCTTAGCAAGTTGGGAGTGGCCACTGATGTATTCACCCGAGTACCCGGGGCGGAGCCGGCATCAGTACACCAACTGGCGGAGCTGAGTCGCGTGATCGAGATTCCGCTGGGGTCGGAGAATCTCGATCGTCGACAGCTGTCGACATTGATTCCGAGCTTTACTGCGGCGGTAGCAGCGTGGGAGGGAAGTGGAGATTACGATCTGCTCTGGTCCCACTATTGGCTCTCGGCTCTGACGGCAGAGCCTCTGCATCGCCAGTTCGGCTCTCCTTGGGCTCATACCGGCCACACCTGGGGAGTGGTCAAGAACCAGCAGCTGGCCCCCGGTGCCCAACTCGAGCCCGAACTTCGTTTGCAGGCCGAGCGGCAGATCGTCGAGGAAGCCGATCTGCTGCTGCTCTCGACCAGGGCAGAGAAACAGATTCTCAGCACCAGCTACGGGGTAGATTCGGCCCGGGCCGAGGTGGTTATGCCAGGGGTCGATCTCTCCATCTTTCATCCACCCCCCCATGAGGCTCAAGCTGCTCGAGAGAGCGGCCACCGCCTCTTTGTCACTGTTGGTCGCTTGGAGCGGCTCAAAGGGGTTGATCTGGCAATTCGGGCGGTAGCCGCTCTGGGCGACCAAGGTCCCTCTGTACGGCTGTTGGTGGTCGGCGGAGAGGGCGGCGAGAGGGGAGAGGTCGAGCGCCTTCACAATTTGGTGGCTGAGCTTGGGGTCAGCCGGCAGGTTGAATTCTCCGGTCCCCTGGAGCACACTCGATTGGCCGAATGCTATGCCCGTGCCACAGCCTACCTGATGCCTTCTTACACTGAGTCATTCGGTTTGGCTGGGCTGGAGGCCCAGGCCTGCGGAATTCCGGTAATTGCCAGCCGGGCAACCGGATTGGCCGAGGTGATCCTCGATGGGGTCAATGGATTCCTGTTTGAGAGTGGTGATCCTGTCGCTCTCGCTCGGGCCATGCGCCGTTTACTTGCCGAGCCGGAGTTGGGCCAAGCGATGGGGCAGTCCGCTGCGCTAATGGCCCAGGGTTTCTCCTGGCTTTCAGTGGCAGAAACTCTACTCGGACATTTTAATGATGTGGTGTCTGCCCGGAGGCCATTACGAGTCGGAGCGCTGTAGGCACCATTTCAGAGGCTGCCATTGCCAGACACCCAACGCATTGGTTGGCGGGTGAGCTGAGAGATCGCGTCGAATGCTGCATCGTAGTGGACCAGGGTTAGGTTGTGGGCTTCGGCGCAGGCAGCAATGAGCAGGTCGGCGTGGCGCACCGACCTATGCCATAGAGGCCGAACCGTAGAGAGCTGTTC
>JBOHUW010000226.1:0-3734 GCA_050734895.1 Candidatus Dormibacteraceae bacterium
GGTTCGTGCGGTCTAGGTACGACAGGAAGTAACAGACCCCCAGCAACGGCAGCAGTCGTTTGGCCACCGCGACGTACGTGGACCTGCCCAACTCAACGTCACCTGCGGGCGTGGATGTCGTACTCATCGGTGCCTGCGGTCCGCCGTCAGAACGGCCCGTGGGTTTGGGTGTGTAGCCTTGAGTCATGTCAGTCCTCCGCGGTGGTCGGATGGCTGACAACACAGGCCGAAAGCAATTTCAGTACCCCTATTCTTCGAACCTGACAAAGTTTCATCGCGACGAGTATAAGAATTCCATTAGGTCAAATCAGCAAATTTTCGAAACAAGTTGTCGGAGCCCTCAACTTTTTTATAGGCTAGTCTTCTAGCTTGCGCAGCTGATCAAGCAGGATTCGGATTTTAGGCGAGGAACAGGCTGGCCATGGTATGTCGCAGATCATATAGGCGCACCTCTGGCCGAATTTCGGCATTTTTGAGTGCCTTTTCAAAATCTTCTTCTACCCGCTGAATCAGATGAGGAAGTCCCAAAGGGTCGGTAAATAACAAATCAAGTTCATAGTGTATAGACCGGTGAAATGGCTCACCCTTGTGGGTTGAGCATTAGCGGTAAAGCGAGAGGGACGAATGACCCCTGACAGGCGACGATTCCGAGTCGACGTCAAGCGCTCCCAACGGTCGCAGGTTAATCTTCTGGTTCCCAAATTTGAACGCGATATGGCCGTCAGATCCGAATTTTTCGACGCTCATACCGAGGACTTCTCGCATACCAAGCAGCAGTCGCTTGGACATCTCGAAGGGCTTGTCCAGGGTATGATCACTCGAAGCAACTCGGCGGCAGGTGAAGACCCGGTTGAGATAGGCCCGCAAGCTTTCCCGGTCGTCCGCTTGCCCGCTGTAGGCGATATGGCCGTCAGGTCGAACCAAGAACAAGCGTGGGGTTCGCGCCCTATAGATCTTTTGCAAGCTGTAATTATTTGTTGGTATCAGGTGAAGGGTGACAGGAAACAGGTAATCTTTTAACAGGTTCTCTATCTGTTCCTCCATGGTCTGGAGAACTACATCTTCCTGTTCTTGCATGCCGGCGAAAAGCAGCAGATGATGTTCCACTCCTTTGAGCAGATGGAAGATGCTGACCTGGTTGTGTAATTCTTCCTCGAGGAAACCGTATGGCGTTCGATCGCCAGCCTGGACCTCGCGCTTCTTGCCTTAATAGCGCTCTGAAACGACAGAACTCTCCCGATAGGCGACCCACATCTGGGCAATAGCTCGATAGATTGCTTTATCAAAGCCAAAATGGTGCAGTGCTCTGACCAGAAGAGGAACGAAGGTGAGTCTGATTCGGTTGAGGATCGGATTCCCAGAAATTTGCAAATTGAACACTTTATCCGTTCCATTTTCAACGGCAATGGCGATTGGTCGACGTTCCTGCTCATAACTATCGAGGAGACAAGCCTGTGCCTGGTGATTGACGACCGAAGCCAACTTCCAGCCGAGGTTGTAGGCATCACCGAGGCTGGTGTTCATGCCTTGCCCTCCTGCTGGGGTATGGATATGTGCCGCATCTCCTATCAGGAAACAGCGTCCAACACGGAACTGTTTTGCCTGCTTGCGATGCACATGATAGATGGTGACCCCGTTCGTACTCAGCAGAGTGACATCCTCAAAGCCTTTCTCGTGCGCCACAATGTCACGAAGCTCTTCCAGGCTGAGGCTTCGCCTGGTTTCATGACGCAATTTCAGTGTTCCGAGCATACGAAAGTGCGTGTCACTATAGGGAAAGGCAGCGAAGAAAGAATGTGGTGTGAGATTCACATACCATTTGGTGTTTCCACGTGACCAGGTCATATCGACATCAGCGAGAAAGAAGCCATGTTCATAGGTGGACCCCTCAAATGGCACCTCTAATTCCTGACGAACCGTACTTCTAGAGCCATCCGCACCCACGACATAAGCCGCCGTAACCGAAGATTCGCTGCCATCGGGGTGCTTGATCACCGCAGTCGCTTCCTGCTCGGTTTGGGTCAAGCTAACCAATTGTGTGTTCCATTTTATCTGCGGGTGGAAATTCTCCAATCCTTTCATCAGGAGCCGCTCGGTTTTACTCTGGTCATGCACCAGAGAATAGTTATAGGGTGAGATTTGCTCTCCTCCGGCATCGAGTGGGAGATACACCTTCTGCTTACCGTTAACTAGA
This sequence comes from Candidatus Dormibacteraceae bacterium, assembly GCA_050734895.1. GTDB lineage: Bacteria > Chloroflexota > Dormibacteria > Dormibacterales > Dormibacteraceae > JBOHUW01. The sequence continues at coordinate 2,195 of JBOHUW010000226.1, forward strand.
ATATGTACACCGGTCATCTTTTGTCCAGCCGTGACGGCTGGAGTCGCAAGATCCAATTTATCTAACAACTCTAAAGTGCGGCCATGGATCAAAATGGCTCTCGATTCATCAATGGGGCCAGCTTTCTTATCAACAATGACAAAATTGACGTTAGCGCGGGCAAGAAGGTTTGCAGTGAGCAGGCCTGCCGGTCCAGCCCCAACAATAAGCACGTCAGTATGCATCAAAAAGATCTCCTTTCGAGTCCAGCCCAGCGGTTGCCTAGTATGTAAACAATTGCTTACATGCTAAAGCGTACTGCCTTCTTCTTGATTTGTCAACGCTTGTTTATTTGCCGGAGAGGTCTCTGGCGCTGGTATCTGGGAAAAGAGCTAAGATTATCCGCTGGAAAGAAGGAAGGAGAGCGTCTGCCGTTGCTTCTGAGATGGGCGTTTTGCTCACCAGGCGCCGCAGGGCCACGATTCCCGTGATCAGTGCCACGACCAGGTCGGCCCGCAGTTCGGCATCAGGAGCAGCGGTTAGCTCTATCAAATCAGCCGAAAAGACATCAAGCAACGCCCGCATATACTCGGCGGCAGGAGGGTAGTCAGAGGAACGTAAGAGGGTCACAAAGAGATCGTGATCTGAACCCATAGGATCAGCCAGGGCATTCTTGAGCAGGCGCTCTGCCAATTGCTCTGCAGGTCCCTGCATCACCTGGGCAATCCGGCTGTGATCAAAAGCAATGACGGTCTTAAAGAGTCCTTCCTTCGCTCCAAAGTAGCGAGAGATGAGAGCCACGTTCACCCCCACATCAGCGGCGATGTCTCGCAGATTGGTGGCTTCGTAGCCATCTCGGGCAAAACGAAGCCGGGCGGTAGCCAGCAGAGCTGCTCGCGTCTCCTCTGCATTGCGGGGACGAGTACGCTTCTTTAGCATAGGGTCTCCTCGAGATGGGCATTGTTGATCTCGTCGATGGTCCGGATGGTTTTCTGACAGGCAAGGAGTCGAGCCAGCTTATCAGTAAGCTGGACGCTGTGGATTGAGGTGCTATCGGCCATGAATTCACCATACAACTTGGATGGTTATCAGAGGTTCGAATACCACCCTCTTCACCATTTTTTTGAGATGCCCACATTCCTGCAACTATTACTACTACTCTTCTGTTTATATAAAATGTAAAACGGTCTCTATCAAACTCGGCGACCGCTTTTTTGCGGCCTACCAGGAGGAAATGACGATGATTAAAGGTGTGATAGCGGTAGCGGTTGTCGCCATCACCTCAGGGTTAGCCGCGACCCAGGGTGCGGTCCCGGTACTAGCCGCCGAACCGGGCAAATGCATTGTCGCTCCTTCTGGTGTTTTTCATGGTCCCATCCAAAATGGACCGACCAACCTAGATACGATTCTGGGCCACTGCACCCCAGGGGATGACACGATTGTGTTCTGCTATACCCATGGGGATCCCGTCAACGATGGGAAAGTCACTAACGACTTGTGGTACTTAATTGATGACCCCGACGGGATTGGTGCCAGGGGCTACATCAGCGCCGCCTACTAC
>JBOHUW010000227.1:0-3718 GCA_050734895.1 Candidatus Dormibacteraceae bacterium
GGCGGAGGATTCCGTCCTGGGGGCGATCTTGCTCGATAAGACGGCGATCTGCAAGGTCGTCGATATCCTCACGCCCGAGGATTTCTATCGCGAGAACGCCAGTCATATCTATAAAGCAGCGCTTGCTCTATTCCATGCTGGAAGGCCCATAGACCACATCACCCTCTCAGCCGAATTGGAGAAGTTGGGGGTCCTGGATCGGGTCGGTGGCCGCGCTCATCTTGCCCTCCTCCAGGAGCAGACTCCCACCGCAGCGAACATAGAGCACTATGCTCACATCGTCAAGGATCTCGCCACCAAGCGCCGCCTCATCACTGCCGGTCTGGAGATTGCACGTCTGGGCCATGATGGGCAGCTGGAAACCGCCGAAGTGATCGAGCTCTCCTCTCGTCTTCACGAGCGAGCAGCAGTAGGTAATACCCCCAGCTGGGAGCCTCCAGTTCCACTTGACATGCTCTGCCAGCTCCCAGAGTTCCCGGCCTACGTCCTACCCCCTTGGCTGGTCTCCTTCGTCTCCGCCCTCGCTGAATCCACCCAAACCCCCATCGATCTAGCCGGAATGCTGGCCCTCGATGTTCTCGCCACCACCGCCGGGGGCAGAGTGCAGCTGCGAATCAACTCCGATTGGATAGAACCACTAAACCTCTACACCGCGGTAGCCCTCTCTCCTGGAGAGAGGAAGAGTTCGGTCTTCAGGGCGATGACCAGACCGCTGCTGGAATTCGAGAAACAGATGGTGAGCGATAAGAGCTACGAGCTATCTCAGGCCAGGGCCAGAAGGCGAGTACATGAGAAGGCTCTGGAAGCGGCTCAAAATGCCGCCGCCAGAGCCGAAGGGATGGAGCAGGAGAAGCTCTTGGAGAGAGTGGACATGGCTGCAATGGAGTTGCAGGATGCTATTGTCCCCGCCGAATTTCGCCTCATCGCCGACGATGCGACTCCGGAATCACTCGCCACCCTGATCGCCGACCAACGCGGCAAGATGGCGGTTCTCAGCCCGGAGGGTGGAATCTTCGGACAGATGGCCGGTAGATATGGCAATCAACCGAATCTTGATGTCTACCTTAAGGGGCATGCTGGGGATCTATTGAAGGTGGATAGGAAGGGAAGAGCGTCAGAGTACATCGAGGAGCCGGCGTTAACAGTAGGGTTGGCAGTACAGCCGGAGGTAATCAGGGCAATGGCCGAGCAGCCGGGATTTGAGGGTAAGGGGCTGCCGGCGAGATTTCTCTATTCGATGCCAGTGAGCCGAGTCGGTAGCAGGAAGATTAAGGTGGCTCCAGTCCCAGATCAGGTGGCTGAGGAGTATGCAACCGAGCTAAAACTCCTCACCCGGAACTTAGAGCAGCTGCCCCAGCTCCACATTCTCACCGTAAGTAAGCGAGCTCAGGCGATGCTCGACGATTTCCGGAGGGAGTTGGAGCCCAAGTTAGGGGATGAGGGAGAATTAGGGCATATCCGCTACTGGGGCTGCAAGCTAGCCGGAGCAATAGCGAGAATCTCGGCTCTGCTGCATCTGGGGAGGAACATCAGAGGGCAGTGGGGAGGAGAGGTAGGTCTGGAGGAGATGGAGGGGGCGTTGGCGATAGGGGAGTACCTGCTTCCCCACGCCCTCACAGCATTTGATCTGATGGAGACCGACCCCAACCTAGCCCTGGCACGGCGCATCCTGCGCTGGATCGAGGAGCAGGGGCTGAAATTCTTCTCCAGGCGAGATTGTCATCGGGCGCTACAAGGCAGGGTCAAGGTAGTTGAGGATTTGGAGCCCGCGCTGAACCTGCTTGCAAAGCATGGATTTATTGCTCAGCGAGTAGCGGAACAACGAACTCGAGCCGGCCGGCCGGCGGCACCGATCTTCGAAGTGAATCCTAGGAGACAAAATTGACAATATCGACAAAAACCCTGTACAGCCACGATTCTGTCAATTGCGTCAATTATGTCCAGGGGGTTGTGACCCGGATTCAGTTTTTCGGGATCGCCTAAATGCAGTTATTTCCACTCTTGAGGTCGTTTGAGGATCATCAATCCTACTGTAGTACCAAAGAAACCCCTCTCCTCTGCTTGAGGAGGGGGAATAATTTCCACCAGCTCCCAACCGTCGTTACCGTCGTTCTCAAGGTCTCCCAGAAGATAATTGTCGCTCCAAGAGGATTGCTTCAGCTTCTCTATCCGGTAATCCCAGCGGACGTAATTAAGCATCGATTCTCTCGGAATATCCCCTTCACCCTACGCTATTGGCAGGGAGAAACATTCCCTGACAGCTGCCGCAGAAGATGGGGGCGTCATTCGGAGTAAAAGGCCCTCTGATTCCGGAGCAAATGGCCTGCATAGACCGGTGAAATGGCTCACTCAGACCGGAGTTATGGGCCCCCCTGTGAGCGGGGGTGTATCCTAGGGGCATGGCTATGCTTGCTCCCGACCAGTTTGAAGATGAGATGGACCGAGTTCTCAAGAGCAAAGCGGTACAGGAAAAATTGGTTCGCATCAATAAGCGATTCGAGGAAGGCACCACGGTCCGGCATACTCATGCGAAGGTCTTGGAGCATTTGGCCGAGCGGGGGATCGTTTTTCCTGTTCGTACTTCTCGTCAAAATTCCTCTAATTGAAGCTCGATTGGGAAGAAGAGGCTCTCCAGGACCTCAACACAATAGTTGACTGGGCCCCTAAGGCAGCCATTCGTATTGTCGATGAAATGGAGTGGCTCGCTGGGTCACCATTCCCGGGAATGCATCGCCGGCTGAAGGATTGGCCGGATAACCATGCCTGCGGAATTCCACCTTATATCGTCTTTTACATTATTCGCGAGGGGTATTTGGTGGTCACCGGGATTATAGATACCCGAAGGCATCGCGAACCGCTTTATTGAGCTTTTAGTTAACCCAATCCGTCCGATAATCGGGGCAACCCTTAGGTTTAGGCAGTATTAAATTGAGCTACCAGCTCGGAGGCACGGGAGTCGTAGGGAGCGCGGGCCTGGAGCAGCTGATGTAGGTTGTCCAGCCGGCTGAATGCCCATTTTGACCGGGTTGTGGCGACGGCTTGGTAAGCCTGAGCAGCGATCTCTGTGCCCTGCTCGAAATTGCCACTCTTCAGATAGGCGGTGGCTACGTCAGCAAGAATGATCGGGCGGAGTGGGGAGGTGGCGGGAACCGATGCCATTACTCGTTTGGCCGAAGCAATGGCATCACTATGACATCCGAGGTGAAGGTGGACATTGAGGGCAAAGATATCCAACCGTGCAGGACTTAGGAAGTAAACTTCGCCTTTCGGATTTTCAGTGGTGAAGTGGCTGAAGCTGCTTTCTAGCAGAGGCAGAGCGGCGGTATCACCTAGACTGGCCAGCTCTTCGGCTCGGCGGGCCTCCAGCCAGGCAGAGATGCGGGGGTATTCGGTCGGAGTTACGTGTTCCATTGCCTGAGCCAGCATCTTCTCAGCATTTCGGGCATCACCGCGACTGCTTGGCATGTAGCTCATATTTCCCAAGCAAACAGCCATAAGAGAGCGTTCATGAACTTCGTAAGATGCATCCGAGGCGATGCGGTAGAGCTGTTGGGATCTACTCGGATCCCCCTTATCCCACGCTATCCAGCCACTTAGAGATGCTGTAGCTCCGGCAGTGGCGATCAACCGCTGTCGCAGCTTGTAAGCCATCGATCCACTTAGAATGTCAGTGAGCCTGTCGAGGTGGGCGGTCAGGTACGGAAAGAGCTGGGTCGAA
>JBOHUW010000228.1:0-3711 GCA_050734895.1 Candidatus Dormibacteraceae bacterium
GGCCTAGAGGGTCTAAACCCAGGATTTGCTCAGCTAGGAGGCATGTTTAGTTAGCCTTCTCCATATTCCTCCCTCTTTTCATTTAGGGGGAGGAATATACCTCCTACAGCTGGGCTAAGATCGCCTCTGGATGCCCGTCGGGAGTAACGTCGTGCCAAACCTGCTCAATTCGGCCCTCGCCATCGATCAGGAAGGTGGCTCGCTTGATCCCATTCCAGACTCGATCTCCCCAGGAGAGTTCCCCGTAAGCTCCGTAGGCTTGGGCTACCTCACCGCCAGCATCGACCAGCAGCGGAAAATGTAGGCCAAACTTGGAGCGAAAAGCCTGGTGGCTCTGCCCATCATCAGCCGAAACACCGAGCACTGCTATGCCCTGCTCGCGAAATCGGTCAAGCGAGTCGTTGAACTGGCAGGCCTCAAGCGTACAGCCTGGGGTATCATCCTTGGGGTAGAAATAGAGAAGTAACTTCCGACCTTGAAAGTCGGAGAGTTTAACTGGGTTGCCATCCTGATCAGGAAGATTAAAATCGGGGGCTAGAATTCCGGCAGTAAGTGTCATTGTCGGGTTTAGCTCCTTGAGTTGGAAGTGATTCAGTTATTTTCCTCACCCTCTAAATATAGCAACCGATATGAGAGTAAGCGATAGATGAATTCCCTGGGATGACAATCCTCCCTCCGGGCGTTAATTCGTAATCATAATCGTCCCCTTCATCCCCAGGCTCTCGTGTCCGGGCTCTTCGCAATACATGATGTAGGTTCCAGGGACAACGTCAATCTTCAAATCGGCCTTCTGCCCGGGGTCCAGATCTGAGGTATGGGCCAGAACCTTACTACTGTTATCCCGAATATAAAGATTATGGGGAGCCTGGCCGTCATTCTCGACCGAGATTGAGATTCCCTGTGGAACGGTAAGCTGGGCAGGTTGAATTGAATAATCAATCAATTTAACCGTCACCGAGTTAGCCCTCGCCGAAGGCGGCGGAGTACTCCCGCCTCCGCCCTGCGATACCCCTCCGCCGCAACCCACAACCAGAAGTAGGGCGACCCAACCGACGAGAAGAGCACGCATAATTAAACTTAAAATTTGCTCGGCAGCTTGTTGACAATCGCCTCGGCCAACGGGTCACCAATCATCTGCATGTGGTGAGCCGCCGTACCATCATCTTCAGCTGCTTTAGACCAGCTAGTGGCGCCTGGTGCCGCAATCGCCGCCGCTTGGTCATCTACAACCTGCTTGGTGGTAAGAACGTGGTTCATAACCAATCCAGCCACAGCGTTCTTATCCAAACCAGTGGCACTGGTTATAAAGTCGCTAAATTGCGGCACGTATTGAGTGGTCAGCTCCTGGACCGCCTTATCCTGCATCGCCGAGTCCTTTTTCGCCACCCCCGTGGTGTAGTCGACGAAGAAGCCGTTGTGAGCACTCCAGATCTTGTTGAATTGATCCTTGGCCGAATCGCCATAGAGGCTGCCGATGGCATTGCCAAGGTCAATGCCGTTGGCACTGACCGCCGGAAGGGCTCCCTGAACTTCTTCGTTACGTCCAGCCAACGCCGCATCGGTAGTTGAGGTGGCCAGATAGAGGTGCTCCTGGAGCAGCATGTCCAGAGTGGAGCGGAAGCCGGCCGCCTTACTCGATGCATCCCCCGGAAATTTATCCGACTCCTTTTTGGCCATCGCCTCGGCAATCGGGTCGCCAATCGCCTGCATATGGAGGTAAGCGGCTCGGGTATCACTGTAGGCAGCAGGCCAGTTCTTGGCTGCCTGGTCATCAACCACCTTCTTGGTCCCCAGAACATGCTCGGTGGTTAGGCTCTGAACTGTGTCCTTGGGTAGCCCGGTCGCCCCGGCAATCAAATCGGTGAATTTAGGAACATACTGAGTAGTCAGATTCTTGACTGCTTTGTCCTCACCAGCCTGGTCTTTGGCGGCCACAGCCTTGGTGTAATCGACAAAGAACCCATTGTGAGCGCTCCAGATCTTGTTGAACTGCTCCTTGGCCGAATCACCAAAGGCCACTCCCATCATATCGCCAATTTTCTGCCCATTGTCGGTTATCTCTTGACCATAAGCCGTGTACTCGTCGGTTCGACCCCCAAGCGCCGCATTGGTAGCTTTGGTAGCCAGAGTCAGATGCTCACCGAGGAGGAGATCAAGGCTGGTCCGTAAATCGGCCGCCTTGCTCGAAGTCTCACTCGGAGCGGTAGGTGTTGGTGTAGTGGTGGTTGAACCGCCGCCGCAGGCCAGCATCAGCAGACCAGCAGCAACTCCAGCCATTCCCGCCTTCCAGATTGATTGCACGGATTTACTCCTCCTATCAGAAGTTGAAAAATTAGAAATGTAAACTTAATAGATTCCTCAATCTATACACTTACATTACGTTCCGTGCCGACTTTCAGATCATGTCAGCCCGTCGTTATCTACTCAACGGGCAACCGATCTGCCTCCTCCTCAACCACTCCCTGCTGCTCTATATAAGCTCTGGTTTGTGCTGGATCGAGCCGAAAATGCAGCGCCAAGAAGTAGATCCCCAAGCTGAAAACCACCACTACGGCAGTATCCCAAAAGCCAAAAGGGATCATCCCATGATGGGTGGCAGGGAAAGCCCCCAGATAGGATATCAACGCCATTCCTCCCAAATAGGGCCAGAGCCAGACTGCCGAGCCCCAATCCAACTTTTGGCGCTTCGGATTGGCCTTGAAGAAGCCCGACAGGGCAAGTAGCGAGAAGCCCAGAATGATCGCCGCGAAGAGCTTCCAGTCAGTATCCCACCCGGTCCAGTAGACAATCAGGTTGGCCACGATAAAACCAAGTGGCGATAGCAGCTTGGCCGCGGGCAGGCGATAGGGCCGCCGCTGATCGGGCAGCTGATGGCGAAGCGCCGAGAGGGCCAGCGGAGCCGCCGCATAAGAGATGACGTAGGCCGCGGTGATGAAACTAACCAGCGATCGCCAACCGGGAAAAGGCAGAAGAAGGATGACCCCGACGACGACACAGGCAACGATGCCGATCGCCGGAACCCCCCGGGTGTTGAGGTACTCAAAGACGGTTGGAATGTAGCCGTTTTTGGAGGCTCCAAAGGACATGCGGGAGCTGGAGGCAAAGTAGATTAATCCGGTGCCGGCCGGAGAGACGAAAGCATCGATGTAGAGCAAAATCGCCAGCCCACCCAAGCCCAAGCTGGTGGCCAGGCCGGCAAAGGGGCCGAAGGCGATCCCGGCATGGCCGGTCGGACCAAGATGGTTCCAACCCTGGGCCAGGTCGCGAGGATTGAGCGCACCCAGGAAGGAAAGCTGAAGCAGGATATAGATGATCGCTCCGATGATGATTGAGGAGATCACCGCAATTGGTATGTTGCGCTGCGGATTACGCCCCTCACCGGCCAGCTGAATTGCCTGCTCAAAGCCCTCCAGGGCGAAGATCACGCCGCCACCGGCCAAGCCGGCCAACACCCCCTGCATGCCGAAGGGGGCAAAGCCGCCGTGGGCGGTGAGATTCCCCGGATGGAAGAAACCGACCAGCAGAACCACCGCTGTCACTACCGGAATGGAAACCTTCCACCACATGATCACATTGTTGGTCCGAGCCAGCCAGCGCACGCCGAGGATGTTAACCGCGGCGAAGAAAATCAGCAGTAGAACCGCCACCCCAAAGCCAGGTAGGGTGAGCACTGCTGCCGAATGGCCGCTTGCTCCCAACGGGGTGTAGGTG
>JBOHUW010000229.1:0-3707 GCA_050734895.1 Candidatus Dormibacteraceae bacterium
GGGCGATTTTCACGATTAAAAGTGAAAATTTGAATTTTTCCCTCCACGTCCACCGATAATTGCTTTAGAATACAAAGCGTTCCGGTAGTCATGGATTTGTTCCACGGGACCACTAATTCAGAATCTCACCCCCGCAGCCATGCTCGGTGGAGGGGTGGAGGGGGGTAACCCCCTCCACTCAGCCCCGAGCGGCGGGTTTCCCTAAATCGCTATCATCAAGGGATGCTTTCCCCACAGCTGCTGGCCGTTCTGGCCTGTCCCCGCTGCAAACAGAAAATTCAGTTGGCAAAATTGGGGCAGACGCTGGAATGTAAGGGTTGCCGGCTGAGCTACCCGATCGTCGACGGCATTCCCGTGCTGCTCCTCAAGGAAGCCCAGACCTACTAACTTCGACTCCTAGGCCTGCTCGACCAGAACATGCAGGTTCTTCATGCTGTTGAGTCCGGGATTGTTGTATCCCTGCAGTGGGTAACGCGAATCGACCCTGATCTGAGAGTAGCGACGGAGAAGGATGTCTATCGCGATTCGCGACTCTAAACGAGCCAGGGGAGCGCCAATGCAGAAGTGGATTCCCTTGCCAAAAGCAACGTGGGCATTGGGCTTGCGGTCGATCACGAAATGGTCGGGATTCTCGAACTGCCGCTCGTCGTGATTGGCAGAGATGATCCAGGTTAGAACCATCTGCTTGGACGGGACCACCTGATCACCCAACTCAACTTCGCTCGTGGTAGCTCGGGCCAGCAGCGTAAAGGGGCTCCGATAACGGAGAATTTCTTCAACCGCGAGCGGGATCGCCATCGGTTCGGCGCGTAGCGAAGCCTGAGCTTGGGGATGCTCATCCAGACAGCGAATGGCGTTGCCAAGCAGTGCGGTAGTAGTGATATGACCGGCGAGCAGAAGGACAGTGGCGAAACCAACTATCTCCTTATCACTCAGCCTCTCACCATCAATCTCCGCTATCACCAGATTCGTGAGCAGATCCTCGCGGGGCAGTGATCGACGCGCGGCGACATGCTCACCGAGATAGTCGTAGAAGTGGTTGATCTGAGTCTTGGCCTTGGCCCGCACAGCCTTATCGAAGGGATCCTTGCTATCCCGGGTGAGCAACGCATCCGCCCATTCCCGGAATTTTGGTCGATCCGAGGACGGAACTCCGATCATGTCGGCAATGACGATCACCGGGAGCGGATAGGAGAGATCGCTGACCAGGTCCAGCTCGGTCCGGCCGTGAGTCTCGTCCAGTAACTCCTCAGTTAGTCGGGCGATCCGCCCCTCCATCTGGGCGATGGCGGTAGGCGTAAAGGCCTTGCTCACCAGACTTCTGAGGCGGTGATGGCGCGGCGGGTCGAGGCGTAGGATATTGCCTTCGATGAATTCGTTGGCCTCGGGCATTACCTCCCCCAGGTCTGAGCTGAATGTCTGGTGATCGCTGAGCACAGTGGTCACATCCTGATAGCGAAAGACATTCCAGGATTTGGATTTATCGTCGTAGGCGATAGGTTCGGTGGTGCGCTTTTCACGGTACCATTCCAACCTCTCTTCCTCGGTCTGCATATCCGGCATGAACTCTGCCATGGCAGCTGATCCTCCTATGCATACGCCTGGGCCAGATGGGCCCGGACTATGGTGCTAATCTCGGCGAAAATCTCGATCACGCGAGGCGCAATTTCCAGCACTGCATCGGAAACCGGCGCCTCCTCGACCTCGAATGTCCTTTGTATGGTGGTGGCGAGCAGCTCCGCCCGACGCTCGAGTGGAATCTGATCCTGATCGCTGAAGGACTCTTTCTGGATGAAGTAGCCGCCAACCGTCGCCCGATAGGCGAAGAAGAATTCCCGCGGATCGATATCAGCCCGGACCAGGCCCTCTCGATAGAGCAGCTGGAGGTATTCGTTGAACACTATCCTCCCCTGCACCTCCATCGCCCTCCGATCCACCACCTTGGCCATCCTCCCCAGCAGCTCCAGGTCACCAGTAAGAGCGGCACGCAGGAGGGGACGACGCATGAAGTGAAGGAACAAGGCGTGGGTCATCCGGTGCAGCAGCACGCTCTGCGGATCCCGCCGGAGGACGATCACCAACTCATCAATGGCTTCCAGATAATCACGCTCGAACACCGCATAGAAGAGCTCCTCGCGGGTCTTCCAGTGCAGGTAGATGGTGCCCTTCCCGATCTCGGCCTGCTCGGCGACGTCTTCCACAGTGACTCGCTTGTAGCCCAAGCGGAGAAGCAGCTTGGCCGCTTCGTCGAGGACTCGTTCGGCACGCGCCTTCCGAGTGCTTACATCGGGGGCCCGGGCTGAATCTAGCATGCTCATAAGTATATGACCAAATTCGAAAAAAAGTCAAACGGCTACTAGTAGAGAATAGGCGACGCAATAAAACGTAATGAGTGCTATTAATGAACCTTATGGACGGTTCAGCAGCTCGCAACAACGTTTCCAAGAGGCACGCGCTGCATATTGCACTGTGGGTGCTGCAAATCTTGTTAGCGTTGGTGTTCGCCTTCGCCGGCTCTCTCAAGCTCATCGGCGTTCCGCAGATGGTGACATTTTTCACCATGCTCGGTGTCGGCCAGTGGTTCCGGTACATGGTCGGCTCGCTCGAACTCGCCGGAGCCATCGGCCTGCTGATCCCGCGACTGTCCGGTCTGGCTGCGCTCGGGCTGGTCGGAGTGATGGTGGGAGCGACCGCCACCCAGGTGTTTATACTCCGTTATGGCCAGGGGATTCCAATCGGCTTTCTGCTATTGAGCGCCCTGGTCGCCTGGGGCCGTTGGCCGCAGACCAAGGCCCTAATCGGCAATTTAAAACTGATCAACACCTCTCATGGGGATGCCTCACCGTGATTTAGAGGACCCGATAGATCTCGTATTCAATCCACCGAGCTCCGCAAGGCGTCCTCAGGCGATGAACAGGCTTTGTGTGAGTCACGAGTAGGCAGCGGCCCCTCGATCCGTTCCGCAAAAGTCATCTCATATTCCAGTTCAAGCATCAGATTGCCTCCTGATAGCGCTCATGCAATTCGATTTTCGAAGCAATCTAAGAAGTTCCAGGACCTCTGTATCCAGAAGTAACCCATCCATGTCAAAAATAATGGCGGAGTAAAACAGATGCTCATCCGAGAAAAATGATGGACGTGGCCTAAATTTCATGGCGAGCCCAAAAGGCACGCATCGTGGGCAACGCATCCGGGTGGTCCTGGACTCGATGCTTGGAAACCTTCAATATAACTTGATCGGCTCCAGCGTCCTTCAGCACGGTAGCGACCTCCTCTAACATCTCATCCTATCCTCCGGTGAGCACAAGCGTCGGAATCATCGGTCCCACTGTTGGATCGACCTTAATCTCCCACGGCGGAATAGTGGCACGCAAACGTGCCACGTTCTCCTCAAGGACGTTAAGAGGTACGTCCGGAACGGGCATGCCGGAGGCCGCGGCGAACTGGCGCGAGAAATCCATCGCTGTCACGTTATTCACGGCTCTAACTCGTGAAGATTTACTATGAGTTACAAGGTGTTTGGGATTCGGGCAGCGCGCTTATTTGATGGGCACACAGTGCATGAGGGCCCAGTGCTGATCCTGATCGACTCCGGTCAGATCCAAGATGTTGATCTCACCGGAGCGCTCCCACCCGAAGGTGCCGAGCTTATCGATCTCGGTGATACGACCTTGTTGCCGGGACTGGTGGATTCTCATACCCATTTG
>JBOHUW010000230.1:0-3673 GCA_050734895.1 Candidatus Dormibacteraceae bacterium
GCTTCAAGGCCTGACCCTCACCGAACGGGAGCAGACCATCGCGCGAGGGGTCCTGAAAGAGATCGCCGAGCGGCTGCGCTTCATGATCGACGTCGGGCTGGAGTACTTGACACTGGATCGCTCGGCGACCACCCTCTCCGGCGGCGAATCGCAACGTATCCGTCTCGCTACTCAGATCGGATCCAAGCTGATGGGGGTGCTCTACATTCTTGATGAGCCTTCGATCGGGCTCCATCAGCGGGATAACCGCCGGCTGATCGATACCCTGATCCAGCTTCGAGACCTGGGCAACACCGTGGTGGTGGTAGAGCATGACGAGGATACCATCGCCACCGCTGACTGGATCGTCGATATCGGTCCGGCCGCCGGCGAGCATGGCGGTGAGGTGATTGCCAGCGGTCCCCGTGAGGAGGTGATTCAGCATCCTACCTCGCTTACCGCCGCCTATCTGCGGGGAGACCGGGCGGTGCCCGTCCCGGCCCAGCGAAGAGTCGGCAGTGGTGATCGGCTCTCGATCCTCGGCGCCGCCGCCAACAACCTTCATAACATTGACGTCCACATTCCCCTCGGCTGCTTCGTCGCCGTCTCCGGAGTTAGTGGCTCGGGCAAATCCTCTCTCATCTCCGACATCCTCTCGCGCAAACTGGCCCACTACTTCTATGGGGCCAAAGAGCGCCCCGGGCCACATAAGGCAGTGCTCGGGTTGGAGAAGCTGGATAAGGCGATTAACATCGACCAATCCCCGATCGGTCGTACGCCTCGATCTAATCCGGCCACCTACACCGGAATGTTCACTCCGATCCGCGAGCTCTTTGCGGCCCTCCCCGAGGCTAAATTGCGGGGTTACCTCCCCGGTCGCTTCTCCTTCAATGTTAAAGGAGGGCGATGTGAGGCCTGCCGTGGAGATGGCATCATCCAGATCGAGATGCAGTTTCTGCCTGATGTTTACGTCCCCTGCGAGGTCTGCCACGGCACTCGTTACACCCGAGAGGTGCAGGAGGTACGCTTTCGCGGCCACTCCATCTCTGATGTTCTGGAGATGACCGTGGAAGAGGCCTCCGGAGTGTTTGAAAATCTTCCCCGAATCGCGACCCGGCTGCATACCCTCCGCGACGTCGGCTTGGGCTACGTCAAACTTGGCCAACCGGCGACTCAACTCTCCGGTGGCGAGGCGCAACGCGTCAAGCTCTCGACCGAACTCTCCAAACGCGACACCGGACACACCCTCTACGTGCTCGACGAGCCGACTACCGGATTGCACTACGCCGATGTCGAGCGGCTGCTTCAGGTCTTGCATCGGCTGGTCGATCGAGGCAACACGGTGGTGGTGATCGAACACAACCTGGAGGTGCTCAAGACCGCCGACTGGCTGATCGACCTAGGGCCTGAGGGAGGAGAACGCGGCGGTCAGGTAATCGCCGAGGGCACCCCAGAGACGGTAGCCCAGGTAGCGGCATCTTACACTGGTCAGTACTTGCGGCCAATTTTGGAGCGAGCCCGACAATCGACCAATAAAGAGGAGAAAATCCCGGCATGAAGGCATTGAACGAGCTAAAGGAGATACTCGGTGAGGTTACCGATCTACAGCGAGTGGCCGAGTTACTCTCCTGGGATCAGGAAACCTATATGCCGGCTGGAGGAGTCGAATCCCGAGCTAGTCAGTTGGCCACGGTGAGCCAGATTGCCCATCAGCGCTTTACTTCGGCTGAGGTTGGAAGGCTGTTGGAGCGGGCGGAATCAGAAACCGCCGGATTGTCGGCAGATTCAGATGAGGCGAGTCTAATCCGAGTAGCCCGCCGTGATTACGACTACGAGGTCAAGCTACCGTCTGAACTAGTCGCCGAGATGGCCCGAGCCCAAGCTGAGGCACAACCGGTTTGGGCCGAGGCGCGCCAGCAGTCGAGCTGGAAGCTCTTTGCCCATCGAATGCAGATCACCGTCGACCTCGCTCGGCAGGTGGCCGAAGCCTACGGCTACCAGGACAAGCCGATGGATGCTCTGATTGCCCGCTCTGAGCCAGAGCTAAGCGCGGCCCAGGTAGAGGGGCTTTTTAATCAGATGAAGGCGACCATCGTCCCGTTGGTGCGGGAGATCAGAGAGCGGGGCAAGCCAATCGATGGTTCGCTACTAGACCGCAGCTACGATCAGCAGCAACAGCTGGATTTCTCTCTTCGAGTGGTGCAAAAGCTGGGTTATGACTTGGAGCGAGGTCGGCAGGATCTCACCCGCCATCCCTTCTGCGTTGGCTTCGGACCGGGTGACGTCCGGATCACCACTCGAGTCAGAGATAGTCTCAACGACTCCTGCCTCTTCTCCTCGATTCACGAGAGTGGGCATGCCATGTACGAGCAGGGAGTCGATCCCGAGTTAGATCGTACCCCGCTCTGCCAGGGAGCTTCCAGCGGGGTGCATGAATCGCAGTCCCGCCTTTGGGAGAACTGCATCGGTCGAAGTAAGCCCTTCTGGCAACACTTCTATCCTCAGCTACGAGCAGCATTTCCAGAGGCTTTGGGTAAGGTTGAGATGGAGCAGTTCTACACTGCGGTCAACAGTGTCCGCCCCTCCTACATCCGGGTGGAAGCCGATGAGGTGACCTATAACCTGCACATCATGCTGCGAACCGAGCTGGAGAACCAGCTCCTGGAAGGCAGCCTGGCGGTAGAGGATGTGCCAGAGGCGTGGAACACTAAATTGGAGGAGTATTTGGGGCTGGCAGCTCCGCCCGATGCCGATGGGTGCCTCCAGGATATCCACTGGACATTCTCCATCCTGGGTAGCTTTGTCGGCTATAGCCTGGGCAATCTGATCGCCGCCCAGATTATGGAGCGAGTGCGACGGGAGCTGCCGGAGCTCGACCAGCAGGTAGCCGAGGGCCAATTCGCCCCTCTCCTGCAGTGGCTCCAGACGAATCTATATCGCCACGGCCGAAAGTTCACCCCACCGGAGTTGGTCAAGCGAATCACCGGAGGGGAGATCTCAGCCGAGCCATGGAGGCGCTACATCGAGGAGAAGTATCGACCGTTGTACGGCCTCTAATAGAAATCCCTCCCCTCGCCGTGGGAGAGGGATTTCTATTGTTTCAACCTCTTCCAGCGATGGTGATGATCTCCGGACTGGCGTCGGTTATCGGGTGCCCGTCCCAATCTCCGAACTGCTCCTTGATGGCCAGGCCGGCAGCTGACAGGAAGGAGGATAGTGAAGCCACATCGAGGAACCTCAACGTGCTCCGGCTCATCTTCGGTCGATCCCAACTCGGACTCCTGAATGTGTGGGTAAAACGAACAAAATCCCCTTCGGCCGGAGTCTGGAACTCACGCTCGTATTGCACTAACGCACCGGAGGGGGCGGTGAACTCAACCGCGTTGTCCGCAGTCCAACGCCCCCACTCGCGAACCAGCGGATTGCGAGTTTCAAAAGCAAAGCGACCGTCCTCGGTGAGCGCCGACCGGATCGTAGTGAGTGAGGCCCGCAGCTCCTCGTCTTCGAGGAACACCTGAAATGCATGACCGGTCATGACGACCAGGTCGAACTCCCGATCCCAGGCGACCGAAGCAACGTCACCGAGGATCCACTCAATGTCCGACCGTCTACGAGCCTGGTCAAGCATTGCATCGGCGTGGTCGAGCCCACACAGTCGTCCGGTGTGACCGGCCTCCCGAGCCCGGTGTAACAG
>JBOHUW010000231.1:0-3635 GCA_050734895.1 Candidatus Dormibacteraceae bacterium
GTGAAGGAGTTCAACAAGGGCCGGCTGAGATTGGGGCTGGAGGGTACCAGTTCGATGGCCAGTTGGTTAGCCCAACAGCAGCTGCTAACCGGTGAAGTCAAAACGATCGATGAAGTGATCGAGCGAATCGAGCTAGTGACGGTTGAAGATCTTCACAGAGTAGCCGGCCAGGTTTTGGCTGCTCCCCCTCAACTTGCGGTGGTTGGCCCTTTTAGCTCCGATGCCAAATTCAGCTCGGCACTGGGTATTTAAAGCCCACCGACCGATGATTCGTAGGGGCGAGGCAAGCCTAGCCCCTACGTTGAGGTCATGAATCGTTGGGCTGTAACTGTTGGTTGGTGATAGAGGGTGGTGGGCCGCCAAACCAACCGAAGTGGTTGAGGGGAAGGATACGTAGCCAGGCGTGGGATTCGATCTGGTTTCTTTTGATCGGTCCAAACATTCGGGAGTCGCTGGAGTAATTGCGATTGTCCCCCATTACGAAAAACTCGTCGGAGCCGAGCTGGCGGGGCTGATCAGAGGCCGGCCAGGTGTCGGACCATGGCTCCGTTCCCTGCAGGTAGGGCTCGGCCAGAACGTGGCCGTTAATCGAGATCTTTCCATCTTGAATCAGGAGACGGTCACCGGGCATACCAATGACTCGTTTGATGAAATCTTGCGAGGGATCATAGGGGTCTTTGAGAATTACGATGTCGCCGCGATTGGGCGAGCTAAAGTAGTAGGGAAGCTTGAGTGTCACCACATCGTCATTATTGTGGAGGGTGGGATACATGGAAAGCCCATAAACGTGGATATTCTGAACTACCAGACGAATTACCAGAACGAGGAGGAGGGCAAGGATTACCACCTCGGCGACTTCAATGATCAGGCCGCGAGCATTACGCATGATCATTCACCATAACGGTTACCCTGCTCCGACTGTGGAGGGAATGGAAGAGTCCCCTTGAGGGGGTGGACATTGATTGGTTGAATAAGGCGCGGCTCCATGGATCCATCCGAAGCGATCGAGGGGGAGGATACGCACCCAAGCTTTACCTTCAATTGAATTTCGTTTCACCGGTCCGAAAATCCTAGAGTCTTTTGAGTCATTGCGGTTATCGCCCATTACAAACAACTCATCCTTGGCTAGCTGGAAAGATTGGTTCGAGGGAGGCCAGCTGTTGAACCAAGTCCAAGTTGGATAGCCCTGGAGATACCGTTCGTCGAGGATGTGGCCATTGATCGAAATCTTTCCGCCTTGGATTAGAATTCTATCTCCCGGTAGTCCGATTACCCGCTTAATCAGGTTTTCAGATTGATTCTCGGGGTACTTTAGGATCACGATATCGCCACGCTGCGGGGAGCTGAAATAGTAGGGCAGTTTGAGCTCTATCAAATAATCTTTATTGTGAAGGGTGGGATACATAGAACACCCATCAACTTTTACCGCCTGAATCGCCAGTTGGATAATCAGAAACAGTACGCAGCCAAAGCCTATCAACGTAAATATTTCCCAAAACACACCGCGAGGATTAATTCGAGTGTTCAAAGCATCTCCTTGAATGATCTTTAACTGGGCGATGTAAAACGTGGAACAATGCTAGAGCAGCCGCTGGAGAAGAGCCGAAAGCTCTTCTGGAGTGCGGTAGGAGAGGGTAATTTTCCCTTTGCCGGTAGATCCCGAGATGTCGGCCGAGTCGTTGTATTGTTGCTTGAGCTGAGACCGTAAATCCTGAAGGTTATTCTGATCGGCTTGGGCTATCGTTCGAGGCTGCCGTGCCTGGGGCTGAAAGTCCTGAATCCATTTCTCAGTTTGTCGGACCGATAGGTTACGGCTGAGTACTACCTTTAGGCCGTATTCCTGATCGGCCTTGGAAGGCAATCCGACCAAGGCTCGGGCATGACCGGCGCTGATCGCACCGCTAACAGTGGCCGAGAGGAGGGCCGGACAGCCGTTGAGGAGTCGAAGCGAGTTGGAGATCGAAACTCGGTTCTTGCCCACCCGGGCGGCGGCCTCCTCATGGGTGAGACCGAAGCTTTCAATCAGCTGTCTGATTCCCTGCGCCTCTTCAATTGGGTCAAGATCTTCGCGTTGGAGGTTTTCAATCAGGCCGAGCAGGAGACTGGTCTGGCTATCTACCTCTTCTCGAATGATAGCCGGGACGGAGGTTAGCCCGGCCTGTTGGGCGGCTCGCCACCGTCGTTCGCCGGCGATCAGCTCGAAACCGTTGGGCAGCCGACGTAGCAAGATAGGTTGCAGGATGCCGTGCTGGCGGATGGATTCGGTTAATTCGTGCAGTGGTTCGGTAGCGAAGCGTTGCCGCTGCTGTTCTGTCGAGGGCTGAATTTGATCAACCGCCACGTATTGGGGCAACCCCTGGTTGGTTGTTGAGTCAGAGGGAGCAGTGGGAATCAGCGCCTCCAGACCGCGCCCGAGTCGAGAACGACTCATGATTTCTCGGTCATTGAGGAATCATCTCTCTCTAGGATCTCTTCAGCCAAACTTCGATAGGCGGTTGTGCCACGACAGGTGGGGTCGTATAGATTGACCGGGAGGCCGTGGCTGGGAGCTTCGCTGAGCCGAATATTGCGCGGGATAACTGCCCGGAAGACCTTGCTTGGGTAGGCCCGCCTCACCTCCTGAAGGACCTCCCAGGCGAGGGCGGTGCGGCCATCGAACTGAGTCATAAGGATACCTCCTAAATCGAGTTCTTGATTCAAGTTCCGGCGCACCAGCTGTTGAGTGTGGACCAGATGGGAGAGTCCCTCCAGGGAGAAATACTCAGCCTGCATCGGAACCAACATCTGGCCGGCCGCGGTGAGGGCGTTCAAGGTGAGGATTCCCAGCGAAGGGGGGCAGTCGATGAGGATGAAGCCAAATTGTCCTTCCAAATTGCGGAGGGCTTGATGCAGGCGGCTCTCCCGACCTTTCTCGGTGGCCAGCTCGATCTCCGCCCCGGCCAGTTCGCGGTTGGCGGGGAGAATGAACAAGCCGGGAACCTGGGTGGGGATCTTTACCTCCTCAACCGATGCTTGGTTGGCCAAGAGATCGTAGATAGTACGTCGCGCCTGAGAGGTATCCAGCCCCAATCCGCTGGTGGTGTTGGCCTGGGGATCGATATCCACCACCAATACCTGGACTCCCCGTTCGGCCAGAGTAGCGGCGAGATTGATGGTGGTGGTGGTCTTCCCCACCCCTCCCTTCTGATTGACAACGGCGATTGTCCGAGCCTGAGATATCAACATGTTGTGCCCACTCTGGGGAAAGATTCACCTATGTAGGATGGTAGAGAGTTACAGGCCTCGTTTTGCCTTGGAGCTTGAGAGGAGTTTGCGATCACCCTCCTATGTTCCACGTTTTACATGCTCGCCGGCGGGGTGTTTTGGCCGATTAGGCGGTTGCTCAAGGCCCACAGTAGCCCTACACCGGCAAGCAAACCCAATAACAGGAGGTATCCGGCCAATCCAATTCCAGCCATGGTGTCGTAGGCGATGTGGCAGATCATCGATGTGGTGGTATTGGTGTAGCGGCGGAGGATGCCCAGTCCCAGGGCCAGAACGAACACCGATGCCTCGGTAATCGAGATCGAATATTGGGTGTGGCTGGCGGAGAAGACCACCGCGGTCCAAAAAATTCCCAATCTGGGCTGTAATGC
>JBOHUW010000232.1:0-3625 GCA_050734895.1 Candidatus Dormibacteraceae bacterium
AGGCTAGCCGAATCTGGTGTTGACCGGGGAGTGGTGGTTGCCGTCTTCCCGGATTCCGGCGATCGTTACCTCTCCACCGGGCTCTACTCAAGATGACCACGCTTATCACCGCCGCGGCGATGGCCGGGGTCAGGAACCATGTGGTTGAGGGCCATCCGATGCGGCCGGCCGGCCGTCCGAGGAAGTGAGGGATCGGAATCCAATGACGACTGAGGCCGTCGAAAAGCGTTACTCATGCCTGTCGAAAAGCGTTATCGGAAGCCGTCGAAAAGCGCTATTATGAGTTAATGGCAGCGACGTATATCCCGCGTATGGTTGATGGTGTTCTTGATCGGCTGCTCACTGAATTGCCGGGCATTCTGCTAGTTGGACCACGAGCCACCGGCAAGACAACGACTGCTATGCGTATTGCCCGGACGGTGGTCCGGCTGGATAATCCGAGAGAAGCCGATGCCTTTCGCGCCGATCCTGACGCTGCGCTTCGGGGTCTGCGGGAGCCTGTCTTGATCGACGAATGGCAGATTGTCCCGGACGTACTAGGAGCGTTGAAACGAGCCATTGATACTGATCCGCGCCCCAGTCGCTTCCTGGTGACAGGCTCTGTTCGGACGGATCTTGAGGCTCCCGGCTGGCCGGCTACCGGTCGCTTGACCAGGGTTCCCATATATGGGATGACCGTAAGGGAGCGCCTTCGCAAGCTTTCCATCTCCACATTTCTGGACAGGATTGCTAGGGGTGAGATGCCCGAGATTCCCGGCGAAACCCCGGATTTGCGAGATTATATCGAGATTGCGCTGCACGGAGGCTTTCCTGAGCTGGCAGTTGTGGCATCCCCGACAACTCGCCAGAGCTGGATCGACAGCTACGTCGAACAGGCCGTGACACGGGATGCGATCGAGGTGGATGAGGGGCGGGACCCGAGGCGAGTACGCCGATACCTGGAGGCATACGCCTTGAATTCCGCGGGAATTGTGCAAGACAGTACGCTATGGCGAGCCGCGGGTATTAATCGGGCAACGGCTGTAGCGTACGAGCGCTTGCTGGTCAACTTGCTGATGATCGACAATTTGCCCGCCTGGAGCACTAACCGATTGCATCGGATGATTCAATCATCCAAGCGCTACCTCATTGACCCGGCGCTGCTTACGGGCATTCTGCACGTCGATGCCGCAGCGGTTCTTCGTGATGGGGATCTGTTGGGGCGAGTTCTAGACACCTTCGTTGTCGCTCAGCTGCGTGCCGAACTCTCAGCTTCGACCAATCGCCCCCGCCTCTATCACCTACGCGAGGAACATGGAAGGCATGAAATCGATCTCTTGACCGAGTTCGGGGGTGGGAATATCGTCGCTTTCGAGATTAAGGCTACCGGATCACCTGGACGGGAAGGTGCGAAGCATTTGATCTGGCTGCGAGATCAAATAGGCGAACGCTTTCTGACTGGAATCATGTTCCACACTGGTCCGAGGGCCTTTTTAATGGATGATCGAATAATCGCAATGCCTATATGTGCACTGTGGGCATGACCCTGCGGCGCTGGGCGTGGGCTGTTGCTTCAGATGGTTCATCTATTGATCTCTCAGGGTTCAACCCTGCAGACCACAGAAGCCCGAGCCAGTTTGGCATCAAAGCGGTCAAAGCTTACAATCTGGGAAATCCCCAGGTGCTCTGCTGCCGCCACCAGATAAGCGTCGCCAAAGTCCATGTTATGATCTAGATACAGGTTTAGGGCTCGCTGTATGATCTCCTCTCGCTCAAACTGAATCGCGGCAAATCCCACCAAAGAGTTGATTAGCCGACTGGTTTCGGGTTTCGATCTAGGGTAGGAGCCTTCTAGGACGTACACGCACTCTGCAACATGTAAATCGAGCAGTAAAAGCTCTTGAGGTCGTGCCTTGCTGAGGTATTCAGTGGCTCGGTGGGCAAGCTCTGGAGGTTGACCGGTGAAATGCCGAATCAGGACGTTTGTATCTAGAATTTTGGTCATTGAACGTTGCTAATCCGCCGTTTGAGGCGATCCAACATGGCCTGTCGGCGGATTGCTGGGTAGGACATTCCCTTGATCTCTTCAGGAACCGGAACACTGCCGGCGAGAGCCAAGAAATCCGGGAAAGTTTTTACTTCTGCCTCCATCCGAGAGCCCTCAGGCTGGATTGATAGAGCATCATTCTGAAGGTGAAATACCAAGCGTGCCCCCGGTTTAAGTCGAAGAGCTTCCCGTATGGTGACCGGTATGGTGACCTGACCTTTGGTGGTTATGGTTGCGGTAGCTTCCATGGTCCTTACATTACCACACGGTAAGGAGTAAGGGGTTGCCTCCAGAAGTTTGAGCTTGAGCCATATATCAGGGGAGAAACAGCTGGCGAAGAACTTGCCGGCGATCACCGGCTTTAAGGTCGGTGCTGTCGGAAAACTGATCGATACTTCCGATCAGGTGCCGTTCAGTTATCTGTTTCACCGTAGGACCGGTGATGCTTCCGATCAACATTTGAGCGAATAGCTCGCCCTTAATGACGTGAAATGGGCGGTTATGAAAAGGGGTCATCTCTTCGGGCAGGGCTTCACACAATCCCAGCTGATTTTGCATTTTGGCCAAGCGAGGAAGGACTTCGCCAAGCGCAGCTCCTCGCTCCTGCCAACTATCAGCATGCTGGATTCGGGTCAAGGTTGGCAGCAGCTGAGCCGCAATCGGTAATTGAGCAAATGCCGTGCCAAACCATTTGGGGTAGGGTGCGTAGCGGCGCTCGAGTAGGAAGCTGAGCTGCATTATGTCTCCCACCAGTCGGGAGCCGATGATCGCCGAGCCGAGTTCATCTCCAACCAAACCGGCGCGGGGCATCAGGTGTTCCTCCTGGCCGATCCGCTGCCAACCGCAGGCCAGCAGATAGCGCCAGATATCTGCTGGATACCAGGCCAGCTTTTGGCGTAGAGAGGTCAAGTTCCCAATGCCATCGTGATGGACAGGACCCACGGTCAGGGAGAGGAGTGCCTGGCTGGGGAAGGTAAGCCAATCCTCCGCATCTATTGGACGCTGCGGATCAATCCCCAAAATCCAACTGACGAATTCGGATAGAGTCGTCACTCTCACTCCCAGCTGGACTTTGGTGGGCAACAACCCCTCCCCTGCGGAGTCGCTACAGCGATCAACCGGAAATCTGGCGAAAGTTTCGGGCAGCTGCTCCTCGAGCAGCTTTTTCAGATGCGCTTGCTGTTCAAGGTCCTGTTCCCGGATGAACAGTTGGAGTCGTGGTCCCCAATCGTGATCGGTGGAAATTTGATCGTCGTAGCCAAGGACATCACTCCCTGGTCCCAACAGGGCGGCGGCGATCGGCAGAGAGGGGAAGTTGATGGATAGGAGGGGGCTAACTACTGCTTGATAAAATTGGCGGCTTAGAATCCTGCCGGGGATAAACATTAGGAATTAATTGTAAAGATAACGCGATTGCTTAAGTTCCCTTGCTCAGTTAGGCATACTTCAGCATGGAGTAACATTAGTACATGATCTACGAGCTTTGGGACCGCTCCAGCAAGAATTTATTGGGAGAATTCTCAACTTCTTCTGCTGCCTTCAATTTGGTCCGAGAGATCATCCGGGATGAAGGAACGAAACAGGCTGCCTCTCTCGTTC
>JBOHUW010000233.1:0-3617 GCA_050734895.1 Candidatus Dormibacteraceae bacterium
ATCACCAACTCCCCACCTGAGCCGGCGAGATAAGGCCGCAGGCGGCGAATCAGCTCCAGCTCTTTCAATTCCGTAGCTCCTGTTGGAGCAGTCGGGCCTCAACCTCCGGCTGAGCGCTCTCGGCTAAGGCGCGGATCACACATATCCGATCAACTCCCGCTGCCCGCAGCTCTTTACAACGCAATCGATTGATGCCCCCGATGGCAAAGACCGGCACCGAAGAGACTGCCTGAATCTCCGCCACCCCAATCGGACCGATGATCGCCTTCTCGGGTTTGAGCGGAGCCGCGTAAACCGGACCGCTGCCTAGGTAATCCGCCCCTTCGGAGATCGCCTGTTGCGCCGCCTGCGGAGTTGAAGCCGAGGCCCCGATCAGCAGCCCCTCCCCCGCCACCGAACGCGCCGATCGGAGGCTCAAGTCCTCAGCTCCCAGATGCACCCCATCAGCACCGGCAAGGAGGGCGATATCCAAATGATCATTGATAATCAGTAGTGCTCCGGCCGAGGCGGTGAGCTGATGCAGCTTTCGGGCGAGCTCCAATAGCTCAGGTCGGCGTAGCTGTTTGCTTCGGAGTTGGAGAATATCCACTCCACCTCGAAGATACGCCGCTGAGAGCTGGAGAATATCCTCCGGTGAGGAATCCGGCGTGATGGCGTAGAGATGAGCCTCAGTCAACCATTGATGAATATGATGCATCTATAATGATGATATGCGCACCACAATTTCAATCGATGATAATCTCCTTCGTTCGGCAAAATTAACCGCCCGAGAGAGAGAGTCCTCTTTGGGGAATTTACTTGAAGATGCTCTCCGGAGAGAATTAGCCAGAATTAGGGCTGAACGGGAACACCCACCGCAGGTAAAACCACTTCCCGTCTTCAATGGTGGTACAGGTGCTTATCCAGGGGTGGATCTAAATTCCAACCGGGCGTTGGCGGAATTCCTGGATCCTCCCGAAAAGTATCGCCAGGATATCCGCAAGTGAAGCTACTAGATGTAAATATCCTAGTATCAGCCTACCGCTCCGACCATGCTAATTATCCCATTACTGCTCCCTGGCTAAAAGCTCTTCTGGAAAGCAACGAGCCGTTTGGAATGCCCAAGGTGGTCCAATGGTCATTCTTACGGATAACCACCCATCCACGGATCTACTCCATACCAACGCCACCGGATAAAGCCATGGAATTTATCAACATCCTCGGTTCGGAGCCAGGACATATTGCTATGGAAGCTGGGCCCTTCCATATGGAACATCTAACTCGTCTTTGTCAGGAAAGCGATGTCTCAGGCGATTTGTTCCCCGATGCGATCTTAGCCGCAATTGCAGTTGAGCACGGAGCCGAGGTAATCAGCTTTGACCGTGATTTCGCTCGCTTTCCCGGGGTGCGCTGGAGCAAACCAACAATTTGAAGCTCCCAGAGAACCTCAAAAAAGCAGCTGCCGAACCCGCTCCCTGAGCTTGGTTCCGGCCTTCGCCTCATCACAGCAGAGTTTGATCAGCCGCTTCATATCGGCTCGCAGTCGGAAGATTTCTTGACAGGGCGGGCAGTGACCGAGGTGAAGCAAAACCTCGGCCAATTCTGATTCACTCAGCTCACGATCGACGTAAGAATCCAGCCTATCCATACAATCCCCACAGTTTCGGCAGCTCATTTTTTACTCTCCGCAGTAATTCCCGACTCCCGCGCGTAGTTGGCGAGGGTATGTTGGAGCTGCTGTCGCGCGCGGTGTAGGCGAGACATCACAGTCCCGAGCGGAACCCCCAAAACCTCGGCCGTATCCTTGTATGACAACCCCTCCACGTCAACCATCACCACCACCTCGCGATGTAGCTCGGGGAGGGTGTCGACCGCCTTAACCACTTCGGCATGGGCCAGAGTGTCCAGCGCCACCTCCTCGGGGCCGGCCGAGCCATCTTCCAACAGTTCATAGAGGCTATGCTCACCGTCGCCATCCAGGCTAACCTCGCTCGGCCGCCCCCCTCGGAAGCGATCCCAGAAGAGGTTGCGCATGATCGCGAAGAGCCAGGCCCGCATATTGGTGCCCGATCGGTAGCTGGCCTGATAGCGAAGCGCCCGAGCGTAGGTATCCTGCACCAGGTCTTCGGCCGGACTCGGAGAGCGGGTCAGCCGTAGCGCGCCTCGATAGAGGGTATCGATATGCTCAATCGCCTCCTCAGCAAAGGTGGTCATCGCTCGCTCCGCCACAGCTTCCAGTGTAGGCATCTTACTCAACTGGAAGCGATCCAACCAGCCGGGCTATTCCCATTTGTGACGAAGACGAAAAGGATGGGTCTAATTTAATCGGGCGAGAGATCGCTCGCCCCTACATTTTATAAACCCGCTCCACCCGGTTCCCGGCTGAGGTCAGTACTTCTCGCTCGATCGTTTCGCTCCACTCCGCCACCTGCTCGGCGGTGATTCCCTCCCCGATCAGGGTGACCACATCCCCCGGCTTCACCTTGGGCAGGTCGGATATGTCGATCCCGATCTGATCCATGCCGACCCCACCGATCAGCGGGGCTAGCCGGCCATTGATCGCCACCTGGCCACGGTTCGAGCGCATCCGATGGACGCCATCGCCATAGCCGATGGCGGCGGTGGCAATGCGGGCCCGGGAGGTGGCACGCCAATCTCGCAGGGAGCCGACCGTTGCTCCCGCCTCTACCTCGATCACCTGGATAATCCGAGAATGCAGACTGAGCGCCGGCCGCAGCTCGGAACTTCCAGCATCGCCGTAGATAGCGATGCCGCAGCGTACCGCATCCAACGCCATCTCTGGATAGAGACGAGCCGCTGTCGAGTTGCAAGCATGGCGTAAGCCGGCTTCCACCGGCAGCCCGGCTAACAATTTGGAGAAGGCCGCAAATTGTGACCGGGTAAACTTCTTGTCGGAGGCGGGGGCGGCAAAATGAGTGAGAACTCCGGCCAGCCGCAGCCGCGGGGAGTTGGCTATTTGCCGGGCGAGATCAGGCGCCACCTCTGGTGAGCAGCCCAGGCAGTTCATGCCGGTATTGACCTTGAGGTGAATCGGGATTCGTCGATTGACCGGGGCCGCCGCCGCCATCGCTGCGATCAGCTCCCGCGAGTGGCAAACTACTGAGCAGCCCAATTCGGCGACTTCTGCCGCCTGCTCTGGCAACAGTCCTCCCAACAGTAGGATTTGCGGCGGAGGACAAAGCCCCTTCAGCTCGCTTACCTCCTCCAACTTCGCAACCGCCAACCCGATCGCCCCCCTGGCCAAGGCTACCCGCCCCACCTCTACCGCTCCATGACCATAGGCGTTGTCCTTGACCACCGCGATTAGTCCACTCCCCACCGGAAGCCAACTCCGAATAGTGTCGACGTTTTCCCCGATGGCCGAGAGATCGATCTCCGCCCACCTACTCCTTATTCGTGACACTAGGCCAACTCGCTCATCACTCGAGGAATCAGCGGCAGTAAATCACTCGCCAGCAATCCCCACTGCCCATCCGCAAAAGCAATTCGGCGTCCGGCCGAGGCGTGCAGGTAGACTCCGCTCACCGCCGCGGCGAAGGGCTCCATCCCCTGAGCCAGCAGCCCGGCAATAATGCCGGCCAGCACATCTCCCGTCCCTCCACTAGCTAGCGCAGGAA
>JBOHUW010000234.1:0-3600 GCA_050734895.1 Candidatus Dormibacteraceae bacterium
TCATAATCGCCACCGGCCAAAGCGGCGACCATACTCTCGGTCGCCGGTTGGCTGTTACCCCAGGCTAACGGAGAGAGGGCGGTATCGATGGCATATGCACCGGCCTCGATCGCTGCCATGTAAGACATCGGAGCCATTCCGGTCGAGCAGTGGGAGTGAACGATCACCGGCAGGCGGGTGGATTTAGAGAGGACGGTGACCAACTCCCACGCCAGCTGGGGGGTAAGCAGACCGGAGGTATCCTTGATCACCACCTCGTCAACCTCCAACTCGGCTAACTGCGTGGCCAGCGAACACCACAGTTTGAGATCGTGAATCGGGCTGATCGCGAAGCAGATGGCGCCCTGCACCCGCCGCTTGGCCTTCCGCGCAGCGGCGATGGCCACCTCTAGGTTCCGGATATCGTTCAACGGATCGAAGATGCGGAAAACATCCACCCCACACTGCGCCGCGTGACGGATGAAGAGCTCGACCACATCGTCGGCGAAGTTGTGTTCGCCAACGAGGTTTTGCCCTCTAATCAAAGCTTGGATGGGAGTGTTAGGAACGGCCGCGCGGAGCTGGCGGAGGTATTCCCACGGCTCCTCGCCAAGCCTAAGCCAGGTCTCGAAGGTGGCCCCGCCAAAGGCTTCCAGAGCGAGGAAGCCGAGGTCATCCATCTTTCTGGCAATGGGTAAGATCTCCGCTGCCCGAAGATGGCCTCCCAGCAACGATTGATTGCCGTCACGGAAGGTAGTATCGATCAGCCGCAAGGGCTTAATCTCTAGCGGAGCCGGATCTGCGGCTGTTGTCATTGGGCCAGGGCTTGCCGTTTACGGAGGTGATCCTCGGCAATTTGAATGTCGTTCAAACCGAGTATCCGCGCCGCCAACCAGGCCGCATTCTTGGCCCCCGCCTTGCCGATAGCCATGGTCGCAACCGGAATTCCAGCTGGCATCTGGACTATCGAGTAGAGGGAGTCCGCGCCCCCCAGATGCTCGGTTGGAACTGGCACCCCAATAACTGGGAGATCGGTCCAGGCGGCTACCACCCCGGGCAGGTGAGCGGCCCCCCCTGCGGCGGCGATCAAAACTCCCAGCCCTCGCTCCCGGGCTGACTTAGCCCACTCCATAACCCCGGCCGGGTTGCGATGAGCCGAACAAACCTTCAATTCAGCCTCCAAGCCAAGCTCGGATAGCTGCTTCAGGCACTCCTCCATCAGTGGAAGATCAGAACGCGAACCTAGTATTACACCCACTTTAGCCATTGACTATCTCCATCTCCGCCTCCTGGGCGATGTCGGAGCGAAAAAACGCCCCTTCGAATTGAATCTGCTGAGCGGCAGCCAGGGCTCTCTGGCGAGCGAGTGCCACCCCATCTCCCCGGCCTACCACGGTCATTACCCGCCCCCCTGAAGTTAGCAACTGGTCGCCTTTACGGGCAGTGCCAGCATGAAAGAGCAGGCTCGAGCGGGCGGCCAGCGACAAGCCCTCAATCGGCCACCCTGTACGATACTCTCCGGGATAGCCACCAGAGGCGATGACCACTCCAACGCAACTCTCCGATCTCCACTGCGGCAGCGGCTCCTGGCTCAGGCGCCCGGTCGCCGCGGCCAGCATCAGAACGACAAGATCCGATTCTAAACGGGGAATAATCACCTGTGCTTCGGGGTCACCGAAGCGGCAGTTGAACTCAATCACCTGCAATCCGCTGGAGGTAAGCATCAGGCCAGCGTAGAGGACCCCTTGGTAGTGCAGTCCCGCTTTGGTCAGCCCGCGAACCGTCGGGAGCAGAACCTCTTGCATCACCTGTTCAACCAACTCCTCATTGACTCCCACCGGAGGAGAGTAAGCACCCATGCCTCCGGTATTCAAGCCTCGATTGCCCACTTCGGCTCGCTTGTAGTCGCGGGCCGGTGCCAGGGGGACTACCGTCTCACCATCAACTAGGGCCAGGAAAGATAGTTCTTCTCCCTCTAACCGCTCCTCGACTACGATTTGATCTCCGGCTGCCCCAAAAGCCCGGTTGACCAAAATCTGCTCGATCGCTTGATCTGCCTCCTCAATTGAAGCACAGACCAAAACCCCTTTTCCTTTAGCCAATCCATCGGCCTTGACTACTACCCAACCATCCCGATGCCGCGCCCACTGTCGAGCCGGCTCCGATTCGGTAAATACCGCGTACTCGGCGGTAGGAATACCCTCTCGATCCATTAAGCGCTTGGCAAAAACCTTACTCGCCTCAAGCTGACCAGGCGCCTGATCAGGTCCGAAACAGGGAATCCCGATTGAGCGGAGAGCATCTCCAACTCCGGCGGCCACCGAGGCATCCGGGCCAAGCACCGCCAGCCCGATCTCCTCCCGACGGGCAATATCAAGCAGAGCGTTCTTGTCATCGGGGGCAATTGGCACGTTACGAGCAACTTCACATGTACCACCGTTACCGGGAGCAACCAATACCTCGCTGACTTGGTCGGAGCGGGCAGAGGCCCAGGCTAAAGCATGCTCCCGTGCCCCCGAACCGGTGATTAAAACTTTCATATGTCGGAGCTAGGCTTGCTTTGTTGAGTTGAAAAGTCGCAGCGGCGAGGGGATCAAAGTGGGCACCTGCTGGCGGTATTGCAGATAACGATCTCCAAAGATGGATATCATCATCCTCTCCTCAACTGGAATTCGCCAAGCGACCATCAGCAAAGCCCCGATCAAGAGTGCGAGCAAGCTGCCGAATCCAATCACCAAGGTGGTGCCCAGGAACATCCCGATCAGACTGCTGTAGATCGGGTGTCGAGTAATTCGATATGGTCCCTCGGTGCGCAGCTGGTGTTCGGTCTGCAGCATCGGTCGACCGGCCCACATCTCGGCCAAAACAATTCGAGCCCAAATGATCCAAATCGTGCAAACCACAAGTAGAGTTATTCCCACTATTTGAATGACCGGTTGAACCAGAGTTAAATGGGACCAGAAGCTGGCCGGAACTAGCCCGATCAGGATAAAGGCCAGGGGGATCAGCAGCAGCAAGACCGGTTCAGGGAAAACGGTTTTTAAGAAGTGCATAACTTTCCCTCCCGGCGAACCGTCCAAGCGGACCGCGTACCAGATAGCCGCACCCAGCCAGAAGAGTCCCATCAAATCCCAGCAGAGGCCAACCATGAAGAGAAAAATTGAATGCAACTTGTGCCCACTTGATCGATATCTAGTAAATTACTATAGCCGCCGTCAGCCTGAGGATTTTGGATGAATATGAAACCGCAATCCCTGGTCATCCGTGAAGTAGGCCCACGAGACGGACTACAGAACGAAGCCACTCAGCTGCGCCCGGGAATGCGGGCCGAGCTGATTAATCGCCTACTGAACGCCGGAATCAGACGAGTTGAGGCAGTGAGTTTTGTTCACCCCCAGTTGGTGCCTTCAATGTCCGAGGCGGAGGAGGTGATGCGCCTAGTGAGACAAATTCCCGGCCGAGTGATCAGTGGGTTAGTGCTCAACCAGCGCGGTTTTGATCGCGCGATCGCCGCCTCGGTGGATCACATCAACTACTCCTTTGCGGTCACCGACAGCTTCGCCCAGCGTAACCAGAACGCCACCACCGAGCAGGCAATCAAGCTTGCCCGGCAACTGATCC
>JBOHUW010000235.1:0-3544 GCA_050734895.1 Candidatus Dormibacteraceae bacterium
TCAGCATGCCGCTCACTGAATTTTCAGAGCGAGTTTTTCAAGATGGCGTGGGCTTCGACGGCTCCAGCATCCGCGGATTCCAATCGATCGATCAGAGCGACATGCTGCTCCTCCCCGACCCCTCAAGCGCAACTATCGACCCGGTCCTCGGGATCCCCACCCTCTATGTGATTTGTGATGTGGTTGATCCCCTGACCCGGAATCGCTACAGTCGAGATCCTCGCTACGTGGCGAGTAAAGCCGAGGCTCACCTCAAGTCAAGCGGGATTGCCGACATCAGCTATTGGGGTCCCGAGGCCGAGTTTTATATCTTTAATTCCCTCAGCTTCGATCAAACAACTCAGCACGGCTTCTACTTTGTCGATTCTGAAGAGGGGATTTGGAACTCCGGATCCAACGATGGCGTCCCCAATCTGGCCCACCGCCCTCGCCTCAAAGGCGGTTACTTTCCGGTGCCACCGGTAGATCGCTTGCAAGATCTGCGCTCTGAGATCATGCTCAAGCTGATCGATGCTGGAATTGCTGTCGAGGTCCAGCACCATGAAGTTGGGACTGCCGGCCAGGCCGAAATCGACCTCCGTTTTCAACCCCTAACTCAGATGGCCGACCAGATGCAGTCTTACAAGTACATAGTTAAGAATGTCTGCGCCCAGAACGGTTATGTGGCCACCTTTATGCCCAAACCGCTCTTTGGCGACAACGGTTCAGGGATGCATACTCACGTGAGCCTCTGGCAGGACGGCAAGACGTTAATGCATGACTCCGAGCAGTATGCCGGCCTGAGCGACCTCTCTCGGTGGCTGATCGGTGGATTGCTTCGCCATGCCCCGGCAATCCTGGCTTTCGCCGCCCCCTCCACCAACTCTTACCGCAGATTAGTCCCCGGCTATGAAGCGCCGATCAACCTAGTTTACTCCCAGCGTAATCGCTCCGCCTGTATCCGCATCCCCATGTATTCTCAGGAGCCGAAGACGAAACGAGTCGAGTTCCGCTCCCCCGATCCCTCAGCCAACCCCTACCTCGCCTTTTCAGCGATGCTGATGGCCGGGTTGGATGGAATCCAGAACCGCATCGAACCTCCCAAGCCACTGGATAAGGACATATATGAATTGAACGAGGAGAAGCAGCGAGGCATCGCCAAGGTACCGGGCTCGCTCGCTGAATCGCTGAAGGCACTGCAGGAGGATCAGGAATTTCTTCTCCGCGGTGACGTCTTCACCTCGGATCTGATCGAAACCTACATCGACTACAAGTGGAGAGAAGAGGTGGACCAGGTAGCCCTCCGCCCCCATCCTTGGGAGTTTTATCTGTACCACGACGCGTGAGCCTATCCCTGATCTGTTAAGAAGGAGAGGAAGGCGGCCGGAGACATGATCGGCTGACCTGCCTGTAGACCCAAAAGATGATGATCTCCAGATACCAGGATGGCTTTTTCTTTCCAGGCCAGCGCAAGGAGATAGTCATCTTTGGGATCGGGTGATGACCATGCCGCTGATTCTTGCGGATCTTGAACTCCCACTGCGAATCGCTGTAACCATCCAATTAGACGGTCGACCTCCTCTGCTTTGATCCGTGATCGCAACTTTGGATAAGTAAATACTCGTTGAAGCTCGGCCAGCAAAAGCGGAGAGGTCATCAATTCAAAGTCCCCATTCATCCAGGCTTGAATCAAACTGACTGGTGATCCTTTAGAGCTGAGCAGCGCCGAGATGATGACGTTGGGATCGAATACCGCAAGCATTAAATTATTTTAGGAGCGCATTGCATGCTGTGCTTCAATAGCTAGGGTCATGGCCTCGATCTCGGAAAGGTGGTTTCGTTTCCATAACTGTTCCAGCAAATCAATGCCGAAGTATCGGCGCAAGGCATCCTCGATGACTTGACTATCTCCTTTTCCGCTCCGAGCAGCCTGAATCTTCACTCTCTGCAGCAACGACCTTTCAACCGTTAGAGTCGTTCTAGATTTAAGCATAAATACATCTTAGCATCACGGCAGATAATTCATCAACTGGTTAGCGCTTCAATCGGCCACTCACCGCTCGAGTGATCTCTTCTCTCGAGAGATCGTGGAGACCGCAATACTGCGCTCCCATCTGCTCCGCCAACTCGGCACAAGCACTGCTTGCGTAGCTCTGATATCTTGGGGCTAGCCGAGCCTGATTCGGCTCTCTTGCAAGATGACCAAAATCCCGAGCCGAATCGATCACCAAGCTCTCGATCTGTTGGGATCGGATCATTTCAGCCACTCTCCCCGCCTCGACCACCGGCTCCTCTCGAAACATTGAGATGTTGCCTCTGCCGTCGGAGATCAACACCAACAGCGGGCGCAGCGAGGAATCTCGCCGCAGCTCGGTTTTAATCAGTTGATGGGCGGTAACCAAGCCGTGGGTAAGCGGCGTTGTCCCCCCTACCGAGAGTCGCTCCAACTTTCGCATTGCCAGCCGAACGCTCGCCGTCGGCTGGAGCACTACCTCAGCGCTTCGGTTCTTGAAGACCACCACCGCCACCCGGTCGCGACGGACATAAACATCCTGAATCAAGGAGAGAACCGCCCCCTTGGTTGCCGTCATCCGCTGTTCGGCGTCCATTGAGGCCGAAGCATCAACCGCAAAGACGACCAGATGGCCGACTTTGCGCTGTCGGATCTTCTGCTGGAGATCGTATCCCTCTAACCGAAGCCGCTGGCCAGACGAGCGTCCCCGTCCCAATTGATAGGGGGCGGCGGCCCGTATCGTAGCATCGACCGCCAGATCGGTTACTCGCTCTCTTGCCTCGGCTCGCACATACCGTCCCCGTTGATCTTGTATCTTCTCGGTCGCCCGTCTCCCAGGTTGGTGACGCTGTTTACGCTGGAGAGCCGGCTCTAGCGGCTGAATAGTTAAGCCTTCCTCTACTTCCTGTACCAGATTTCCACCGGTGTTGGGGGTGGTCACTCCGTTCGCTGTAGCCGTACTCTCCTCGCTACCTTCGGCTTGGCCTCGCTCTGCGGTTGGATTCCCTGATTCCGAGGATTCAGCCTCTGCCTCGCTGCGTTGCTCTGCTGTCGTGGTTTCAGCTGCATTAAGCGATGAATTTGGAGCGGAGCCTATTACTCCCTCCCGATCGAATTGAAATGGAGAATTGGCCCGGTGAGTGAGAGCCAACTCGGCAGCGGTCCAGAGATCATCTTGGGTGGGGACGGAGCGATTGTGCAACGCGGCCAGGGAACGAGCGGCAGCGGCAATCACCAAATCTGCGCGGTGGCCTTGAACTCCAGCCTGAAGCGAAATTGAGGCAATCAATCTGTGCTGCTCCGGCTTCATCTGGACTTTGCCCAAGTTGGCCACGCTCTTGACTAATTGCTGCCTTAGCGCCTCCTCTTGAGGTAGATAATCGGCCCTGAAATTTTTCTTGCTAGAGCGATAGTTGAGCTCGCGGCGGATTACCTCTACTCTCTGCTCCAGCTGATCGATTCCTCCGACATCAACACAGAGACCAAAGCGATCCAGCAGCTGCGGCCGCAGCTCACCCTCCTCCGGGTTCATCGTTCCGACCAGGATGAACT
>JBOHUW010000236.1:0-3521 GCA_050734895.1 Candidatus Dormibacteraceae bacterium
GCATTTTGGCGCACTTGCGAAGAGATAGGCCCACTCACCACAGAGACTCCTGACTCGCCCGCTGGGGCGGCGTAAGACCAAGGTGACGATAGGCCGACTCGGTAACCACCCGCCCCCGGGCAGTACGGGCAAGCAGGCCGATCTGGATCAAAAAGGGCTCGTGGACATCCTCGACCGTCTCCGGCTCCTCGGAGAGAGCAGTGGCGATAGTGTCCAGGCCGACCGGACCGCCGCCAAACTTCTCGATAATTATCTCCAAAATCCGGCGATCCATCGGCTCCAAACCACGCTGGTCGACATCCAGCATCCCTAAAGCCAGCCTGGTCACCTCCACCGTTCCTCTCCCGGCAGCTCGCACCTGAGCATAATCGCGAACTCGCCGGAGCAGCCGGTTGGCGATCCGCGGCGTTCCCCGCGAGCGTCGGGCCAATTCCAGCGCTGCCGCCGACTCCAGCTCGAAGTCGAGCAGCCGCGCCGAGCGGTAGATAATCCGCTCCAGCTCGGGCTCGGTGTAGAAGTCGAGGCGGTAGGCGGCACCGAAGCGATCTCGCATCGGAGCCGAGAGCAGCCCCTGCCGCGTCGTCGCCCCGATACAGGTGAATTTGGCCAGAGGAATCTGCATCGCCATCGCCCCCGCCCCCTTGCCGGAAACGAAATCAAATTTGAAGTCCTCCAGGGCCGGGTAGAGCGCCTCCTCAACTACGGTGTTAAGACGATGGATCTCATCGATGAAGAGAACTTCGCGGTCGTTCAGATTGGTCAGCATCGAGCCCAACGCCCCGGCGTGGTCGATCGCCGGACCGCTGGTGGTCCGAATCACCACGCCCAACTCAGCCGCGACAATCGTGGCCAGAGTTGTCTTGCCCAAACCCGGCGGTCCGCTGAGCAGGATGTGCTCAACCGGCTCTCGTCGCTGCCGCGCCGCCTCCAAAAGGATGGAGAGATTCTCCCGGATTCGCTCTTGACCAACATACTCATCCAGAGTGTGCGGCCGCAGCGTCCGGTCGAACTGCTCTTCCTCCGCCCCTAACTGCCCGGGGGCGGTAATTCCAGATTCATCGCTCATCTAGCTCATCTCCCCAGCGCCTTCAAGGCGGCGGCCAGCGCCACCTGCACCTCCGGCTGCCCGGACCAATCTATCGCCGCAACTCCCCGCCGCGCCTCCAGCGGGCCAAAGCCGAGGCTGCGCAGGCCGATCTCCACCTGGGTCGCCACCTCACCTCCATCTCTATTGTCCGTGACCGGAGGTTGGCCAGCCATCAGCAGCGCCCGCTCGGCCTCCAGTTTGGGCCGGAGATCGATAATCACCTTTTGGGCAGTCCGCGGCCCGACTCCACTCGCCCGCCGGATCGGGGCCACCTCGCCCTGGAGGATGGAACGCCTCAGCACATCCAGACTAGCCGTACTGAGGATCGCCAAACCAACCTTCGGGCCAACTCCATCAACCTGAATCAAGAGCTGAAACATCTCCAGCTCCTCGACCGAAAGGAAGCCGAAGAGAGCCAGCTGATCCTCCCGCACCTGAGTGTGAATGTGAAGCTCAACCTTTGCTCCGATCTTCCCCGCGCGCTCCCGGGCAGTAAGCGGAACGCTGACTAGATAGCCAACCCCACCGGTTTCAATCACTACCTGCTCCTCGGCCGTCCGCACCACCCGTCCGCTCAGATAACCGATCATCTGGCAAGCAACCTGATCCGACGGCTACGAGCGTGGCAGATGGCGATCGCTACCGCATCTACCGCGTGATCGTCCATCTTGGTAGACGCCTTGGTCTGGAGGGCGATCACCTTGGCCATCTGCCGCTTATCCGCGTTACCGTAGCCGGTCAGAACCACCTTAATTTGAGCCGGCTTGTATTCATAAACGGGAATTTGGGCGGCGGCGAGAGCCGCCAGAATTGCCCCTTTGGCCTGAGCAACGAGAATCACACTAGTCGTATTTCGCCCGGCGAAGAGCTCCTCTATCGCCGCCTCAACGATCGGCTGCTGGTTGAGCACAGCACTCAGATCGGAGATGATGGCATGCAGGCGGGGGGCCGTCGGTCCGGGAGTAGTCCGGATCGTCCCCGAGGAGATGATCTGACAGCCTTCGTCGATCACCGCCCACCCGGTATTGGCTAACCCGGGATCGATACCCAGTAGAAGATTCCCCCATGACATCTCTAGATGTATACTAACATCATGGAAAGGACCCAAATTTACCTTGACCAAAGTGATCTCCAACTACTCGATCAAGCCGGAGAGATAAGTGGAGCTTCACGCTCTGCTTTGATCCGCCGAGCTATTCGAAATAATTTCGGAGAGGCCCCGAAAGGAGAAATGTCGAAAGAGGATCGCCTGGCCATCGCTAAGCGAGTTGCCGGAATATGGGAGGATCGACCATTTACCGGGGCCGAATATGTTGACGCCATTCGTGGCGATCTGAATAAACGCTTAAGACAACTCGGCCTAGATTGAAACTGATCGACACAACGGTTGCAATTGATTATCTGCGCCGGATGAAGCCAGCAGTCAATTTGATTTTGAATATTCTAGAGTCAGAAGAAGGTCTTTGGGCCAGCGAACTAGTCCGATTCGAGTTAACCGCCGGAGTTAGACCGAAAGAATTTAATCAGATGAAGGATTTTTTCTCTCTGATTTCATGGGTTGCGGAATAGATGATGTTGACTACCTTATTGCTGGTACATCCATAATTTTAGACGCTGAGCTACTTACTACCAATCTACGCCATTTCCCGATGCTAGAAAATCTACGTTCTCCTTACTAGACAGCAGCCCCCAGCCGCTCCAGAACCCCGGTTGGGATGTCAAAGTTGGCGTAGACATTCTGCACGTCGTCCTCATCCTCCAAGATTTCGATCAGCCGCAGCACCGCAGCCGCCTTCTCCTCCGGCACCAGCACCGTCTGCTGCGGCTGCATGGTGACCTCGGCACTCTCCACCGTCACTCCAAGCCGGGTCACCGCCTCTCGAACGTTGTCAATCAGGGTTGGTTCGGTGGTTATCTCCAGCAGGCCATCTTCGAGCTGAATATCCTCGGCTCCCGCCTCAATCGCCGCCAGCTCCACGGTTTCTGCATCGCTCGATCCTAGGCTGGCGCTCAGTACCCCTTTGCGCTCGAACATCCAGGCCACGGAGTTAGTCTCACCGAGGTTACCGCCGTTCTTGGCCAAGAGATGACGCATCATCGGAGCAGTACGATTGCGATTATCGGTAACTACGTCGATGAGAATCGCCACGCCGCCCGGACCGTAGCCCTCGTAGCGCAGCTCCTCCAGGTTGTCACCCTTACCGGCCCCCGTTCCACGATCGATCGCCGCCTGGATGCGATCGGCCGGCATGTTGACCGCCCGCGCCTTCTGAACCGCCAGCCGGAGGCGGAAGTTGGTATCGAGATCGCCTCCCCCACCCTCTTTGGCGGCGATGGTGATCTCTCGCGCCGCCTTGGTGAAGTTCAGCCCCCGCTTGGCATCAACGATTGCCTTCTTGTGCTTGATTCCCGCCCACTTGGAGTGCCCTGACAT
>JBOHUW010000237.1:0-3499 GCA_050734895.1 Candidatus Dormibacteraceae bacterium
GGTGGCCCCCGCCCCCGCCCCAGTATCCACTGCCCCGCTGTCTTCGAGCCAGATGATCCAGTCCGGCCTGAATCAAATGGTGATTCTGTTTGATCCCGATATCAACCAACATCCGCAAAATCTGAGGGGTGAGGTCACCAGTTGAAGGGGTGAGCAGAGGGGCAAAGTCGCGCCACAGGAGGCGAGATCTGAAATCCGGTCGGAGCTCCACCGATCGTCGACCATTCAAGGTGGAGATTTGGCTTACCCACTTCGCCCCACGCATTGCCGAGGGCATTACTTCGGCCGCAATCCCCCCCTTCAGTAGGGCACACACCACCGCCGCCGTAATCTCCCGATCGGGTTGAGCCGAGATTCCAGGATGTTCGCTCCACCCGGTGGCGCTGGCTGAATCGGCCGAGATCTGCTGTTCGATCAACCAGCGGGCAGCCCCACGAAGAGCGGGGTTTTGAGGTTCTAACCCGGCAGCGGTGAGAGCTTGTAGGGCCCATGCGGTATTCAGAATCGGCGAACTAGAGGAGGGAATCCGCCACCCTGAACGGTCCTCGATTGCTCCCTCAATCAGGGCCTCGAGCCCCCCTCGTAAAACTGGATGATCAGGCTCCATACCGGAAATCCGGAGGGCGATCAGGGAGAGGGCCGAGGCGAGCCACTCCCCACCCCACCGATCATCACTGCCTTGAGCCGAAATGATCTTCTCGACCAATCGCCGCGAGGCACGTTGGGGAGCTAAATTGGGGGGTGGAGGAGTGACGCAGCCCAAGTTGATCAACTCATCAGTTGGGAATCCCACCGCTTGTCGAGGATGGCAGCTGGCAATGATCAGCAAGGGGGCGGCAATCCCACTCTGCGCAATGGCCGGGGAGTCGATCGATTGGAGACCGAACAGCCAGAGTAGTTCGGGCCGTAACCGAGGCAGCTGACTCCAGGGATAGAGACCAAAGAGAGCCAACCAGAGTTTACTCAGGAGACCAGCTTCCGGAATCCCGCCCAAACCGCGAATGATCTCTCTGGCCCGGATCATAGGATCGGCAGCGGGTTCCAAGCCCAGCATCCGCAATGCCAGGTAGCCTTCGATGGTGAGGCTCAGGTCCGCCGGTCCAGTAGCATGTCGCGTCCAAGCCCCATCTTTTCTCTGCTGATGGAGTAGATATCTTGATGCCCCCGCCGCGATAGGATTCAAATCCAACCCTAAAAAACGGCGTAGGAGGATGTACTGGGCGGTGGGAGCTATGCTCTGACTGTTCTCACCACGCCACCAACCGGATTGATTCTGCCGCTCCAAAAGCCATGAGATGGCGGGACCTAGACCGGTAGACAAGCTCTCATCGCAATTCCCAGTTTATCTCTTGTTGGTAGTGACACTCCGTGATTGAGTGCCCGGCGGGGATTGCTGGCGATCCGTTCCAGAATGCGCTGCGAGAGACCGGCGACCATCCGCAGCCATGCCGCACCGGAGAGCGGAAGATATTCGCAAGCGCGCAGACCATCTCGATAGAGCAGGCGGCCGCGGCGCGTCTGATAGGCGACTATCCGCTCCCACCCCATCCCTGGCCTAACTCCGCGCATCTCGGCGGCAGTTAACTCGAAGTGGCTCATTTCGTCAAGTGGTAGGTAGAGGCGGCCCTGCATGGCGTCCGCTCTAGCTGTGCGGAGGAGGCGAGTCAGGTGGAGGGCGATCCCGAGATTTTCGGCATGCTGAAAAGCTTTGGGGTGGGTAGCACCAAGAACACGGAGCCAGATCCGACTTATATTCCCTGTGACCAGTTGGCAGTAATCTGAGAGTTCACCCCAATTCTCATGGCGACGAGGCCTCAAATCCAACTCAACGCGATCAATTAACGATTCCAACTCGTTGGCCGGAATGTCGTAGGTAGTTACGGCCTGCCCCAATTTGAGCATCAATTGATCGTGGTGAACCCCGTCCAGGCAGCTCCCCAGGCGCCTTCGGTGATGGGCGAGTAGGGTGGTGGCTTCGGCCGGACTCCGACTAGCTCCAGCCTCCTCGGCAATCTGGTGAGCGAAAGCATGGAGGGAGGAGATGGCTTGCCGCTTAGCGCCAGAGAGAGCCAACAAACTGAGGCTGAAGCCATCCGGTTGGGGACGCCAGGGAACTACCGATTTATCCTGGGGCAAGTTGACGGGGGGTGGAACCTTGATCATCCGTATCCTCTTGGGCACTGATTTTGATAAGCCATCCGAAGCGTAACGAACTGACCCGGCCGGTTGATGATCATTATGCCTGATCGCTCGAAGTTACGCAAGTAGTTTTCTTATGACCAGGCGATCGATAATATGGCAGTGACGGTTACTGATAGCTACTCGACCCGATTTTCAGGAATGGAGAGCTGTTTACTCCGCCGACAGGTGGAGACCTTGCTGAAGCCCGATCAGGTGCTACGGGCAGTAGCCGGCGACCGCCGTCCCTTTGCTCTGATCGGGGAGTGGGCGGGTGGGGGGGCGCTGATCGGATCCGAGCCACTTTTGGAGGTCGGAGAGGAGCAACCAGAGACGGTTTGGACAGCTTTGGATGATCTTCCGGCGATAGAGGCAAAGCCCGGGACCGGGGCGGTTGGGGGAGGCTGGTTTGGCTATTTGGGCTATCAGTTGGGATCTCAGCTGGAGCGGCTACCTCCATCCCCGGCTCGACCGCTGCCCCTCCCCTCCGCCGGATTCGCCTTCTATGACCACCTGCTGCATTGGGTAGAGGCGAGCGGAGAGTGGTGGTTTGAAGCTCTCTGGACGACAGATCGAGAGGCAGAATTGGAGCGGCGGTATCAAATTTTGCAACGGCGATTGAGCCAGCCAGCACCGGAGCTGGGACGAGTGGAGCTAGGCCACTTTACTGCCCAACCGAGCCCGGCAGAACATCAGGCAGTAATAGCTGAAGGGATCAAGCACATCCGGGCCGGAGACGTCTTTCAAGTCAACCTCTGTCTGCGCCTCGAGGCAGCGATGCAGGGGGATCCGCTGGCCCTCTTTATTCCCGCGGTGGAACGGCTCAGGCCGGCTCGGGCGGCTTATCTTGCCCTCTCCCAGGAAAATCACCTCCTCAGCTTCTCCCCAGAACTCTTCCTCCAACGCCAAGGACGAGAGGTGTTGGCAGCGCCGATCAAAGGCACTTTAAATGGAACTCTAAGTTCCATGGAATTGACCCATTCAGGGAAAGATCGAGCGGAGAATGTGATGATTGTCGACCTGATGCGCAATGATCTGGGGCGGGTTTGCGAAGCGGGGTCAATCTCTGTACCAACGCTGGTTGGGCTGGAAGCTCACCTTGGAGTTTGGCATCTGGTATCTCAGGTGCGAGGCCGATTGAAGGGGGGAGTGAGCGACGCCGAACTGCTCCGAGCCACCTTTCCCCCCGGTTCGGTTACCGGGGCCCCCAAGATTCGGGCCATGGAGTTAATTGCCGAGTTGGAATCAACTGGGAGGGAAATTTACACCGGAGCCATCGGTTACATAAGCCCACTGACGGGGTTGGAGCTGAGTGTAGCGA
>JBOHUW010000238.1:0-3482 GCA_050734895.1 Candidatus Dormibacteraceae bacterium
GTCCAGGCGTACGGGGTGGCCCTCTTTTTACTTCAACTTCTTAACGTTTCACTTCTTATTTTCTTGCCTTCGATCACCTCCACGTTTTTGATTGTAACATATCCGGGATATTATCGGGCTTGTCAATGTATCCTGGATTACCCTAGCCTAAATCACCGATAATTTTTCGAAGGGTAGAAGCCGCCTCTTTATCAAAAACTGCAGCATTCCGCAATCTAGTAAAGGTGGCGCCATACGTATTTAAATCCTCCTGGCGAGTGATCGTAATACTGGCCGTTAGGGTCTCCACATGAGCGATTGATGCTTCTCCTCCTCTCTTTTCATAAATAGCGAATCCATGACTTGGCCACGGAACAAGCTCCTTATCTGCAGGAATAATTCCAACTTTCACATGTGGAAGAGCCAGAACATTTGCCACATGTTCAAGCTGGCCAATCATCATCTTGTTAGGGCCTAATCGCCAGCGTAACGCAGCCTCAGCCATAACAAATTGAATTTCCTTACTCTGGTCGAGCAAGATTTCTTGACGCTTTAGACGTGAATTCACAGCCTTTCTAACATCGGAACGACTTAAATCAAGTGACTCTAAGACCACTTGGGCAACATCAGCAGTTTGCAGCAGACCAGGAATCAATAATGGATTATATTGACTGATCTTTGCTGCCGTAGACTCTAGTTGTCCCCAATCTTGCTGAAGATGAGAAATGCCTTTACGAGTGACATTTTTCCATTGCGCAACTTCTAAAGCAACTGACTCAACTAGGCCTAAAAGTTCAGACTGAATCTCTGCGTTTACACCAACCGCTGTGCACCATTGTTCAACTATGGAGGCTGATGGAACTTGTCCGGCATTCTCAATTCTAGAAACGGTAGATTGGCTATGCCCAATTTGAGCAGCCAAAGCCTCACTCCTGAGACCTGCATTCTTTCGAATCTCCTGCAAGCGCCGGGCTAAACGTTGGCGAAGAGGAGGGATATCACCGAATGATCTCACTCTGAAGCAGCCAGCACCTGAAACTCGTTAAGGGGAACCGAATATGCAAAGGCGAAATCCCTTTCCTTACGACATCGCTGAATCACGCTTTCTTCTTTCGATATTTCCCAGCCCTCAAAACGACCATCGGCATCATAATCCATCAGAATCACCAAGGCGTTTTCAGTTTCACTATCCAACATCCAAAAGTCTTTCCGAAGGCAATCCAACTCTGGACTCATAGCTCTATCTGCAATTCGAACTTCCTCGCCAGCAGATACATTTTGAGCATACGAAGCTATCTCAAACCTAAGGTAATCAGTGAGTGGTTGATCTATGACGTGCACTCTGCTCCATATCTTCCCCAGCCTTGTTGTCTCTGAGATACGACGAAGCCAAGGTGAAGTACGAATTGAACGCTCAGGAAGAAGCTTCCCCTCTTTCCAAGCAGCAATCCTCTCAATATCTTGATCTACAAGATATTGAGAAAGTGTTTCTAAACGGAAAACACTTACCTCAAAGTTATCAAAGAGTTCATCGGGAAATCTCATGTTTTCAACAACCGAGAAGCCTCCCAAATCATCTCTCGCGGGATAGCCACTAAGCCTTCATCTTCTCCAGGACCAGCATGTTTTAATGCTTCACCATCATGAATATTTGGACCCTGCACAAAAATTTCTCCCGTCTCCGCCTCAAAAACAGCGGGACATGGCCCGTCCGGGCATTTCTTAACTAATGTTCTTATTCGCATCTAGATGTACCTCCTAAATTCGGTTAGCCATTTAGCCTTATCCGAAGTTTATACCAAAAATAGGGATATCCGTCAAGAAAGGGAAGGTTCCCTCATCTGACAATAGCTTCCGGAGGAAGACTAATCGTGAAGCAGGAACCCTTAGTTGGCTCACTAACGACTGTAATTCGTCCGCCGTGCAGCTCCATAATCCGGCGTACAAGGTAGAGCCCAAGCCCCAGTCCAGAAGAGGAGTTGCCTCGCCAGTATTTGTCGAAAATGAGCTCAGCGTCGGCAGGGCCAACGCCTGGCCCTTCGTCTCCGACTGCTATGTCTATGCCGGCATTGTGGCCGGAAACGCTAATAGTGATCGTCGAACTTTTCTGTGAATATTTCACTGCGTTGGATAGCAAATTGGAGATCGCAATCTGGAAATAGTATGGATCAGCTTCGATTTCAAGATTCTCGTACTTCTCTTCGCGTTCGATGCTGATTTG
Organism: Candidatus Dormibacteraceae bacterium; assembly: GCA_050734895.1. Classification (GTDB taxonomy): domain Bacteria; phylum Chloroflexota; class Dormibacteria; order Dormibacterales; family Dormibacteraceae; genus JBOHUW01. The sequence goes on from JBOHUW010000238.1 coordinate 2,201, forward strand.
CTTAATCGATGCTGCTATTTTTACCATCCCAATGGCCTCTTCGACCAATGCACTTACTCCGCAAGATGAGCGCTGAAGGATAGCCGCATGATCTTCTATTTGAGCCACGCTAGCCAGTCTTTCCAGAAATAGATTCAGTTGTTCGACATCATTTTCTGTCTGGCTGATCACCTTCCTCAGGGGCTCAGATATCTCGCCTAGATCTCCGCCATTGATCATTGAAAGGTAGCCGCCTATCCTCCCTACCGGACCTCGAAACTCATGCACCGCTAGCCTGAGAAAATCGTCCTTCGCTTGTAACAGCCCCTGAAGTTGATATGTCTCCGGAGCTAAGGGGGGTTGTCCGCCATCTGAGGACTTCATTTATCCAGCGTATCCCCGTTAAATGTTCTGGTTTTGGCAATTCATTGACAATCTTCCCGAGGCGGTGGGGACAAATGACCCTATTGCTATGGCCAAGGATTGTAGGTAAGATCGGGAGATGGACCCTGAAACTGGCCTGAAGGGTATGGTTCTGGCCGAGTTGATCTCTCAAGAGATGACGCGGCGCAGCATCACTCTGAAGCAACTTTCACAATTGATACGTCGTGCGTCCGCCAAAGATGGCGGCTATTCACGTGCCTCGGAGCAGCTAGTCTGCAAATGGCGAGCTGGACAAGTAACACCGGGTCGGATGCATGTTCGCTGGTTGGCATTGGCACTGAGCCTGCCGATAGAAACCATCGGGGCAGCAGCCGAGGCACAACGTGCCGCTCTAGAATTAGAGGAGATGAATCGACGAGAATTCAGCTTGGCTGCAGGGCTCGGGGCAACGGCGCCTTTTGAATTCTTCCGACCCCTATCTAACCAGGCCGCTGCTACTCGAATTGAGGAACTTAGGCAGATCACAAATCAGTTTGCAAGCTGGTATTGGCGAATCTCCCCTAGTTCGCTGTTGCCACTTCTTGGCGACCACCAATCGCGCCTGATGGCCATCATCCAGTCCGCCCCAGCCAAGGTTCTGCGCCCCCTTCAGATAATTGGCTCGGAAGCGGCGGTTCTGGCTGGTCTTGCCGCCTACAAGCATGACGATCTTGGCACGGCCAGACGTCAGTTCGAGCTTGGCACTGAACTCGCACGTCAGGCTAATGATGGTCCGGCTATTGCGCATGCCTATCGTGCCCAGCGAAACGCAGTTAGCTCGGCTTCAGTTCGTGGCGGTAATAGGGCTGATTCAGCTCGCGCGCTCTCCATGCTTGATGCTGCCGTGGCAGTGGCGGGAGCTGGAGCTCCTCCGCTCCAG
>JBOHUW010000239.1:0-3481 GCA_050734895.1 Candidatus Dormibacteraceae bacterium
TCTCCGATTTGCTCGAAACGGCTGAAAATTTCGACCTCCTAAGGCTTCGGGAGGTGATGATCCAGCTCATTGACCCCGCGCCTAGATGCAATGCCTGAAGCTTCTCGTCGGCCGGCAGTGCTCGACATCTCTTCGGAGTAACTCTGTTGATTAACGACAGGGCAGCGCAGCAATATGCTCAGGGGCTTGCTTCTCTGAAGGGGCTAGATGAATAATTTGCTTGTCTTGCTTTAAATCTGTTGAATGCTCCCCTTGAACGAATCGGCGTCGACGAATCTAACGCGATTCCCTTAACGTTTCGACACAATGACCCGTCTCATCTTGCTCGTCGCTCTCGTGGCTGCTGGCTACCTGGTTGCTTGGACACTCCATATTCACGGGCTCGAGGAGTCCGGAAGCTATCGTCTCGCCGCGACGGTGTTGCTCGCCGTCGGTCTTTACGGCAGCACCGCCGGGATCGATCTTCGCATCGCCTCGGCCAATCTTCGCACGATCTTGTTGGCTACCACGGTTGGTGTCCTGTTGAAGGCGGCCCTCATCGGCACGGCGCTTGCGTTGATTCTGCGCGACCCATCCTTCCTGATCCTGGGCGTCGTTGTCGCCCAGATCGATCCCCTATCGGTGGCATCGATAATGGGCGATACAAGCATGTCAGAGCGAGCGAGGTCGATTCTCGCTTCGTGGGCGGCGTTCGACGATCCGGTCACCGTGATGCTTACGCTTTCCGCCACCATGATGGGAACTCGATTCCTAGGCCCCGGAGTTTCCGACGGAGTGGCGCCCCTGGGCGCCTATGCTGTTACGCTGGGCGAGAATCTCGGCTTCGCGGCTGTCGTGTATGTCCTCTGGCTGGCTATTCGTCGGCGTGCCTGGCTTGCCCATGCTGTCCTTGGCGCGATGGCGATGGTCGCCGTCTGGCGCTTCTGGATGCTGGGCTTCGCCATCTCAGGCCTCTTCATGCGACCGGCCATCGCGGATCGGATGCTTCGCGTCACTCAAGGTGCGATGCTCTTGGGGGCGTTTCTGCTCGGGATGCTGCTCATCGATGGCGTCGATCTGCGGGCCGGCCTGCTGTTGGGGCTAGCGGCCTGTGTTGCGCAGGTACTTGTCACTCTGCCGCTGACCATCGGCCTGCCGGGGAACGATCGGGTGCATCTAGCTTTCGCCCAGCAGAACGGCATTACGGCAATGGTCCTTGCTTTGCTCCTAGAGTCCGAGCATCGAGGTGTGATCGGAATAGTGGCTCCGGCCATCCTGGTAACCAACTTCATTCATCTCGTTGCCAATGGAATCGTCGAGCGGTATGTGGTGAAGCCGTCAGCTGTCAAAGGTTGAGGCTTATCACTCCGCCAAGTATGAGGGCCGATCCGACCACCTGCTGCGGGGCAAGTTTCTCCTTCAGGACGCTAAGAATGCCCATGATCTTGAGCGGGTATAGAGTGTTATTCAAAAAGACGACGGCCAGGAAGACGATGACTAGACCACTTGCGTTGCTGAGAGGGCCGACGACAGACAGCTTACCCACCTTCAGCGCATGGAAATAGAGGGTCAGTGTGAAAGAGATCAGGACACCCAACCCGATCAGCAAAAGAATTCCCATGCCCGATGGGAATGGAGCTAGTGGGACGAATGGCAGCAGCAGTAACAGCATAGGGATGCCAGCAAGCTGAAAAAGGAACTGAGCCTGGAACACCTCCAGCTGGCGGGTTGCCTTCGTGGCGAAGAACCACATCACTCCCCAGGCGATTGCAGGTACGAGGGAGAAGAGAAGAGTTTCCAAATGAATTATGACCTCTATCTGTCAATCTGTCCAGTCGTGCTCGAACAGCGACTGTAGTTGCAGGCCGTGATCTAGTACGGCGGTCACACCACGTCGTACTAGGCCGATTCAAGGTGGATGGCAGTTCGCTCCTCCCAGTTGACGGCCAAGCGTTCATTCATAATGCCCATGCTAGCCTCCCCAGAGGGTGCAGATGGGAAGAGCGAAAATTCGATCACCCAGTACATATTTACGCGGGCCAGTATGTAAAACCGCGCCGCCCAAAAACCTCTCTCCGAGGGAGTCGCGCAGCCAAGCTAGGTGTCGAGCGTCGCTTGGGTTGGGTGAAGCGGTGGCCTTGATCTCAACTCCGACCAGTTGGTTGGCGGCGAGCTCGGCTACTAAGTCCACCTCATGGCGTCCGTCTTTGTCGCGTAGGTGATACAACCGAGGCTGTGGGTGACTGAGGATGAGTTCAGGACGAATCTGAGCCGCCACGAAGGTATCGATCAAACGTCCGAGCAGCTCCCCGTCGCGCAGCACTGCCCTCTCATCCAGCTGGAGTGCGCTGGCTATCAGCGAGGGCTCCAGCAAATATCGCTTGGCCGTTCTAACCAGGCGAAGGAGCCGATTTTTCGTCCAGGCTGGCATAAGTTCTAGAACCTGGAGATTGATCAGCAGCTGGTCGTAGGCCAGGGCGGTTTTACGGTCGATCAGGGCGCTGTCATAGAGGGTCTTGGCTTCGGATAGGCCAGCCGTGTTCAGCGCCAGGACCTCAAAATAACGCCGCAGACGGGCGGGATCCCGGAGATGTTCCAGCATCTCCACATCTCGGGTCAAGAGCTGTTCCAGGTAGGAGTCGACCCACGGCTGTCGGAAGTTGGCTGGCAGCCGCAGCACGGTGTCGGGAAACCCGCCCTGAAGGGCGAGGGAGACATAGCCATAGAGGTCGGGAGGGTCGATGGGGAGGGTGAAGCCGTCCAGTTTGGCCAGGGATAACTTTTCCAAAAAGGTTGATCCTCCACCTGCCACCCTGACCTCTCGAACTGAGAGTCCGAACATGGGGATACGCACCAGCCGCCCGGTTCCCGGCCAGGTCGCCTGGGTTAGGTCGGCTCGGACACTTCCGGTCAAGATAAACCTCCCCGGGCGCGGATCATCATCCACGGCTCGCTTCACGGCTCCTAATATCCCGGGAGTTGCCTGCCACTCGTCTAGAAGAATTGGCTCCGGAAACGAGCGTAGGGCGGCGTCCGGGTCGGCTCGAAAAGCTTCGGCTTCAGCTTCCGAATCCAGTCGAATTACGGTTTGGGCGTGGCGTCGGGCAGTGGTCGTTTTTCCGGCGGCACGAGGACCTGTCAATAGGAGGGCAGGGAAGACGGAGAAGTACTTGCTCAGAAGTGGATCTACGAGCCTAGGGAGGTAGTTGGAGGAGATCATTCAGCGTCATAATAGCACTGAGTTCAGTCTGTCATTCCCGCTGTAGCCAGCCATCTGCTCCCGCTCCAGCCAGCCCTTCATTCCCGTTTTAGCCCATATTGGAATCGAGGACGCTGATGGTCGTCGACAATGTGGTTCACTCGAAGAGGGGATTAATGATGGCTGAGCAGAGCACTGCGGAAACACGGCAACTTCACGACTCTCCTCGAGGCGCCCAGCCGCTGGACCGCCAGCTAAAATTACTGGCCGGGGCGGTGATCCTGGGCGCGGTGATGACCGTCC
>JBOHUW010000240.1:0-3448 GCA_050734895.1 Candidatus Dormibacteraceae bacterium
GTCGACTGAGGTTGAGACGCCCTGGACTATCGATCTCGGTCGCCTTAACCATGATCTTATCGCCGACGTTGACGACCTCCTCGACCTGTCCCACCCGACGATCGGTGAGCTTCGAGATGTGGACCAGACCGTCCTGATTAGGCAAAATTTCAACAAAAGCACCAAATGGCATGATACGCACCACCGTGCCCCGATAGATCCGCCCTACCTCAACTTCTTCGGTTAGGCCACGAATCCAATCCACCGCCTTGCGTCCACTCTCCTGATCGGTAGAGGCTACAAAGACCTTGCCATCGTCCTCCACATCGATCTGCGCCCCGGTCTCCTCGGTGATCTTCCGAATCATCTTGCCGCCCGGTCCGATCAGGTCGCGAATCTTATCCGGGTTGATGTGCAGGGTGACGATCCGCGGCGAGTATTTATTCATCTCCGACCGAGGTTGGGCGATAACATCAGTCATCTTGCCCAGAATGATCAGCCGTGCCCCTCGGGCCTGCTCCAAAGCCTCGGCCATCGTTTCCTGGGCCAGGCCCTTGATCTTCATATCCATCTGGAGGGCGGTAATCCCCTTCTCGGTGCCCGCCACCTTGAAGTCCATATCACCTAGGGCATCCTCCACTCCCTGAATGTCAGTGAGGATCGCATATTTTCCGCCTTCGGTCACCAACCCCATAGCAATGCCGGCGACCGGCGCCTTGATCGGTACTCCGGCGTCCATCAAAGAGAGGGTCGAACCACAGACCGAGGCCATCGAAGTCGAACCGTTGGAGGAGAGCACTTCAGAGACCGAACGGAAGCTGTAGGGCCAATCCTCCAGGGTGGGCAATACCGGCAGGAGGGCTCGTTCGGCAAGCGCTCCATGGCCGATTTCCCGCCGTCCCGGGCTGCGCAGCGGCTTCGCCTCGCCAGTTGAGTAGGGGGGCATCGAGTAATGATGCATGTACCGCTTGGTCTCCTCCAGGCCCAAACCATCAAGCTTTTGCGCATCTCCCAAGGTGCTGAGGGTAAGGACATTCAACACCTGGGTCTGGCCCCGCTTAAAAATGCCGGAGCCGTGGGCCCGGGGCAGTACGCCAACCTGCACCGTAATCTCTCGAATATCACGTGTCCCTCGACCGTCGACGCGAACTCCCTCGTTGAGCATCCGCTCTCGAACCCGCTGCTTGACCTGCTTATCGAAGAGTCCTCCGATGGCCTCGCCGGAATCCGGGAAGCGATCGGCCAGGGCCTCTCGAACCTCCGATTTGAGCTGGCTGAGCTGACGTTCTCGTTCCGCTTTATCCGAGTGATAGGCAGCAACATCGAGACGACCTTTCAGCTCATCGATTACCGCCGCCTTAAGGGTCAGATCGGGTTGGGCTACCGGAGCCACATATTTATCGCGTCCAATCTCTGTGTGCAGCTCGGTCAACGCCCGGCAGATTGTCCGGATGTTCTCGTGAGCTACCGCCAGCGCTTCAACGATGGTTGCCTCGCTCACCTCCCGAGCTCCGGCCTCAACCATCAGAATGGCATCCGTGGTGCCGGCGACCACCAGGTCGAGCTCGGAATTTTCCATTTGCGATAAGAGCGGATTGACCACCAACTGGCCGTCAATGAGTCCCATCCGAACCGCCCCGATCGGGCCTTGGAAGGGGATATCGGAGATGGTCAGAGCAGCCGAGGCGGCGTTGATCGAGAGAATCGCCGGATCCACTTCCTGATCAGCCGATAGAACGGTAGAGATGACCTGAACATCGTTGTGAAAGCCATCTGGAAAGAGCGGGCGAATCGGCCGATCGGTGAGCCGACAGGTTAGAATCGCCTGCTCGGTCGGGCGGCCCTCTCGCCTTTGGAAGGTACGCGGAATGCGCCCTACTGCATAAAGCTTTTCCTCATAATCGCAGGTCAGGGGGAAGAAATCCACCCCCACCCGAGGCTCGCGCGACATCGTCGCGGTGCTTAGAATTACAGTGTCTCCACTCCGGATGATCACTGCCCCATTGGCCTGCTCGGCAACCGAGCCGGCTTCCAGGGTAATGGTTCTGCCAGCTAGTTCAAACGTCTTCGTGACTACAGCCACGTCATCTATACCTCCGAATTAATTGAATAATATCGGGAGGCCAGAAGCCTTACAGCCAATCTCGAGGCGGCTCGCCTGAAGATCGATTGAGAGGGGCCTGACACCCCGAGGACTTCCCTGACAGGTAAGACTTGGGGCGTGGAATTATCTCCTGATGCCAAGCTTTGAGATCAGCTGTCGGTAACGACCGATATCGTTACGACCCAAGTAGTCGAGTAGCCGCCGACGCTTGCCGACCAAAATAAGTAGGCCTCGTCGGGAGTGATGATCCTTCTTGTTAACCTTGAAGTGTTCGGTCAGCTGCCTGATTCGCTCGGTAAAGATGGCAACCTGAACTTCGGTCGAACCAACATCGGTTTCATGAAGACGATGCTCACTGATCAAATTACTCTTCTGCGCACTATCTACTGTCAAGTCGAGGTCGATTATAGTCGAATCCGTAAAGGTGTTGCGGGAGAGTGAGATTACACCCGCTCCGGAATCCACCGATGGTTGGTAGTCGGCGATGCATATTGGCGTTCATACTCTCTAGCATGCCAACGCGCACCTTAGTAGGGTGCCCAATATTCCGATTAGGAGATCACCCCCGAACAGCGCGTTCCATTTGGCGCTTGGCATCTGCCTCGGCCAGTGCCTGACGCTTGTCGTACTGTCGCTTCCCTCGACAGAGGCCGATTAAAACCTTGGCCCAATTACCAGCGAAGTAGATCCGAAGCGGAATCAAGGTGTATCCCTTCTGCTTAACCTGTCCGACCAGTCGGGCAATCTGATCGCGGTGGAGGAGAAGTCGACGGGAGCGGAGGGGATCATGGTTGGTATACCCGCCTCTCTCGTAAGGGCTGATATGAACGCTCTCCAACCTCGCCTCGCCACCCTCCGCGCGAATAAAACCGTCACCTAAGTTGCAAAGCCCGGCTCGAAGCGACTTGACCTCGGTACCGGTAAGAACCAGTCCGGCTTCCACTTCATCCTCGACGAAGTAGTCGTGGAAGGCTCGTCGGTTGACCGCTACCGCCTTCGACCCCTTATTACGATCAGGCTTGGCCATGATCGATCTCCCGAATCAGAGAACGAGCCGGCCCTGGGCGCCCACCGGGCAGCTGGAGCTGCTCCAGAAGATACGATCCCTCGCCACAGGCCACCTCCACCCCACCTTTTAGCAAACGCAGGATTTCTCCCGGTTGCCCCCGCCCAGACAACGGCCGGCCCTGGAGCACCTTCATCTTTCGCCCTTGAAGGGGCAGAACCACTCCCGGCCATGGCTGCAATCCCCGCACATAGCGATCGATCAATTCCCCACTTAGCTCCCAATTCAAATCACCCTCTGACTTAGTCAATTTTTTCGCATAACTCGCCTGAGCATGTTCCTGGGGCTGAGGTGTATTC
>JBOHUW010000241.1:0-3445 GCA_050734895.1 Candidatus Dormibacteraceae bacterium
GGTTTTATCTCCTCCTTCTTTGCTCAATCGCTGCATGGACCGAGCCGCTATTACCTCCTAATGGGGGCGATATTGTGGGAAATTATCCGCTTAAACCAGTACACCCTGACCCTGACTTTGATGTGGAACTACTTCTCTCACAATGTGAGCAACCTCTTCGTGGCCCCCCTCAACTGGATCGAATTCATCATCGCCACTATCTTTTCAGCAGCTACCAAAACCCTCCTGGCACTGCTCATCATCGCAGGCATGGGATTTCTATTCGGCTTCGATCTGCGCAGCCTGGGAGCCTGGAACCTGATTCTCTTCTTTATCAACCTCTCGCTCTTCGCCTGGTCGTTGGGCCTGCTGATGTTGGGACTAATACTGTACTTAGGACTTCGGATGCAGGCTCTCGCCTGGGGGGTAGTCTTCTTCTTTCAACCTCTCTGCGCCGCCTACTTCCCACTCTCGATTCTTCCACAACCACTCCATAGCATCGCCCTGGCCCTACCCCCGACCTATGTATTTGAAGCGGCACGTCGGATCCTCAACGGTGGGAATGTTGATCTCAGCATGGTAGGGACCATGTTCGGTCTCAACGCGATCTATATGGCGGCTTGCGGAGCAGCTTTCTTCTGGCTACTCCGCCGCTCTCAGAAGTGCGGCCAATTCGCCAAAAACGATCAGTAATGAAGAGACCTACACCCGGCCCGCCTGCATCGCTAACTGAGTAGCGCGTCCACAACGCGCGAACAGCATCTGCCGAACTGCCCAGTGCCGCGCGCTCCGCATCAGTCAGCTAGATCTCCAACACCCGCTCAACAGTGCAGCGACCCAAATGCACCCTACCCATCAGGAATTGTTCCCAACAAGATCGTCGCATGCATTTCTTATGTAGGAGCGGGTGAAGTTGTTGGCACTGAATACTCGACCACGCATGGATCCCCCCAGGATCCCTACATTAAGATCTGCGCGCGGGATTATGAGTGCTATGGAGGTAGAGAAGGTGCATCCACCTCTGTTAGGAAGCCTCCTGGATTTTATTACGCGTACTTTTCGAGTAGCGATGGAATAGCTGAAAGTCCGTCTGTCGAAATTCCTACGGGGGGATGATTGGCATTCTCCATGTCAATCTTGGTCTGACTCGATACGACCCCGGGCAGCATCAACTACTTTGGGCTGGATTTTCATCGACATCGGCAGCAGTGTTTGCAGAGGAATTCCGACCTCGTCTTACCTGCTTGGGGATGTGGGAATCAGGAATTACTACAACCTCTAAAGAAGCCGCGGAGCCCATTCCTCCCGTTCCGTTTTATGGTGCTGATCCTCGATACTGCCCCACTTGGAGTGGAGGTGTCATAGCCAGCCATTGAACTTTACTCTAATTTCATGTAATAATTGACATTAGATATGCAAAAGATAGCATCCGATAGAGTCCTTAATCATTCTCGCGCTCCTCGGCGCGTCTGGCGAGCAACCGACCTCCAAAGGCGCTATCGACAAGTTTTGGATTCGGCTACCGAGGAACCTAGTCTCGTTATCGATGGGGAGCAGGCATTTCTGGTTGAGCTGGCGGAGCCGGCGAGAGCGCGAAATGCAATCTTGGAGCGAATTAATCAACTTGCTCAACTTTTGGCTGTACAAGAGAAATTCGAGGATGTCCAACCGTCTGAATGGGGAGCATTAACTCCTTTTCCCTGGATCGCTCAGTTACCGATCGATGAAGCTCAGGAGTTTCAGCATGAGCTGCTCTCCAGTTTGATCACCGCGGCTCGGACCGAAAATATCACGGCGGCGGACGGGGTATTGGCGGCATGGAAGAGTACCGCCGAAGCATACGAGGATCCAAAGCTGCTGGAGCTACTGATTTCTTCACCTCCTTCAACTCGTTACGAGGTCCATTCACCCCTTTCGTGAGCCCGCGTGAAGTTGGTATCAGAGGAGCTAAGTCGGGGCGATTTCGCATTTTCGCCACCGATCGGCGGGGGTGGGAAAAGCTTTGCCAGAATTACCCGGCAGCTATGGCTCGCTGCTATTCAATTCTATCCACCGTACCTTTTCCGCCCTATCCCAATGCCCGTCATCATGAAATGCGAGGTAAGTTGAGAGGTAAATGGGAGTATGAAGTAACTGGAGGAGCACGCATTCGATACTGCCGGGGAGAAGATGGAAATCCATTGATCATTTACGCGGGATCTCATCCTAGAGACACAGCTTAGTCGTTAAGTAGCCTCATTATGCTTTATGCGCCATAATGAGGCTATGGAACGCACCACTATTATGGCTGACCCGGATGTTTTGAACCGGTTGAGGCAGCTAGCACAGGAAAAAAAGGAGTCTTTGGCCTCGGTCATTCGTCGAGCGTTAGCCAAGGAGGCGGAGGAATTCAGCGCCCCGCTTACCTGTTTAGGCATAGGTGAATCCGGTATAAGTGACACCGCCTCAGGAGCCGCCACAGAGCCCGTCCCTCCTGTTTCGTGGCGCTAATCCTCGATACCGGTCCACTTTACGCTACGCTTGATCGATCTGACAAGGACCACTTTCCTTGCCGAAAACTTTTGCAGGATTGGAAGAAGAACCGAGAGAAGTTGATTATCCCGGCCCCAATTCTCCCCGAAGTTGATTATTTTGTAGGCAAGCAACTTGGGGTCGGAATCATGCTCAGACTACTCAAGGACATTCAGAGCGGAGGCTTTTTAATTGAGGATCTCCTGCCTGATGATTATCGTCGAGTCGAGGAATTAATGGATAGATATTCGGACACCAAAATAGGTTTTGTCGACGCCTCAGTCATGACTATAGCCGAGCGGCTTGGAGAAGTTCAGATCGCCACTCTGGACCGGCGTCACTTCAGCATGGTTCGACCTCGACATGCCGATGCCTTCGTCCTTCTGCCAGTAGTTTAAGAGGAGCGGCTACCCGCCTGCATCGCCAACTGAGTAGCCGTCCACAACTCGCGGACGGCACCCGCCGAACTGCTCAGCGCCGTGCGCTCCGCATCCGTCAGCTCGATCTCCAATACCCGCTCAACTCCGCCTTGGCCCAGCACGCAGGGCACTCCCAAGAAAATGCCTGAAATGTCATACTCGCCATCCAGATAAGCCGCGCAGGGGAGCACCCGCTTTTTATCCAAAAGGATGGCATCAACCATCTCGGCCGTCGCCGCTGAGGGAGCATAGTAGGCGCTTCCTGTCTTGAGCAACGAAACGATCTCCGCTCCACCTCGTCGGGTTCTTTCGACGATCGCCTCGATTCGCTCGGCAGTCAGTAGCTGGGGCAGCGGAATTCCGGCCACCGAAGTGTAGCGCGGTAGGGGCACCATGGTATCGCCGTGTCCTCCGAGCACGAAGCCGTGGACATCCTCCACCGAAACCCCCAATTCAGACGCCAAGAAGGAGCGATAGCGAGCAGAATCCAACCCCCCGGCCATCCCAACTACTCGCTGCCGAGGGAACCCCGAGAC
>JBOHUW010000242.1:0-3438 GCA_050734895.1 Candidatus Dormibacteraceae bacterium
CTGCCTGGTCGGTCCCCGGCGGAATGTTGAACGATGGCTGGCTAGTGGTCGATAAAGGCAGGCTGACGTTGCTCGCCCCATTACCGACCAGAGCCAGTTGAGAGCGTTGGCCAAGGCGAGGATCGGCGAAGAAATCTTTCTTCATCGTTCCGCTATTGACCAGCTTAATTGTCGCGGTCACCGCCTTCCCTTTGGCCAGCACGGTAGCCGCCGAATTGGGAACTCCGCTGACACTCAAATTGGGTGGGGAGGAGTCGAACTGGCCCTCAAATGGTTCGGTCAGATGAGAGCCATCGATCGGCGGAACGAGATTCAGAACTAAGGTCCACCGTCCCCCTTCCGGTTGGAGGCGGAAAAATTGCATCTTGGAACCGTAAGTATTGGGGTTACTGCCGGTTTGAGTCGACTGGACATCGAGCGTCTCGCCATGAGGATCAACCAGGAATCCATTCAAGTTGTAGTTGGGATCGTGGAGGGTAAGCCCCAGGTTGAGGCTCGGTTGCCCCGCCGGCAAATCGAACTGATAGGCGAAGTGTTGCCCCTTCTCAGCCGCCCCTCCGGTCAGGGTTCCGGAGAACTTACCGCTAGGCGAGATGAGGGAGCGGAGCAAAACCGGCACGCTGCCGTCGTCGCTTCCACCGGTGGAGAGATGCAGGCTGGCCGCGGTATCACCAGGCTGGGTGCTGGCCGGCATGCTCACGCTAATGCTGCCGTGCTGGCCGGGAGCCAGCTGGAGCGGCTGAGACACTACCTGACCGATCGGCTGGAGGCGTTGGCCAAAGTTGGAAAACTTAACCGTTCCGCTGTATTTGGTGCTATCACCCTTGGTGAAAATTACCGCCGTCCAGCTGCCAGCCGCAGGTTTTCGCACCTCGGCATGCCCGAACCCACTAGCATCTTTGCCCAGCACCGAGTAGGCAGCCACCGCACCAGAGGGATCAAAGAGAGTTTCATAAGCCGAATCACTCTTCTGCTTGACCGCATCCCAGGCAAAGTCGCCACTTAAATAATCAACTCCAACCGGGACAGTGAATTGATGAATTTGGTAGGGATCGGTGACCCCCTCGCCATCAACAAAAGTCGGTGATTTAGCATCCAGGGTGACGCTGCCATCATCGCTCCAAGTTGGCTTAGGATCCAAAGTAGTCAGGGTAGGCTTAACGGTTTGCCTCTTACTCCCCTGGTTAGTCACCCCCAATTTGTAAGTCGGTCGGAAACCGACCTCTTTGATAGAGCTCAGGCTGGTCTGGTCGAGCAGCAGTCTAGAGCCTTGCGCGACCGGCGAGCCATGAGCATCACCGATTGATTCCGCCAGTTGGACCGCCTTCAGGGTATTTACCAACCCAGCCCCCTGATGATCGGCCGGAGCATTCAAATCGGTAGCACTGCTGACGATGATTTGCTTGACCAAGGCCGGGGAAGGGTGAACTCCACCATGAGTTCTGGCGTAGGCCTGGATCACCAGCGCCGCCGTCCCCGAGGTGAGGGGCGCCGAGGCGCTAGTGCCTCCAGCCGCCCAAATTGGTTGCGGCGTACCGTTATCAATACTCGGACAGCCAGTGAATTGCTTCGCAAGACTGCAAGGCGTCCACCCCCGATCACCGGGGGCAACCACATCCACAGTTCGGGGGCCGAACTGAGTGGTCCCGGCCGAGCTGAGGGCAGTGATGTTGTTGTTCAGCCAACCCCCCGGCTTGAGCTGAGTGCCGTAGCGGGTAGTCTGGCGGTAGACTCGGAAGGTTGTAGATCCACCAACCGCAATTATCCCTGGGTTGCTCGCCGGAGAGACAATGGTATTGGTTGGACCGTCATCACCGCTGCTGGCTACCACCGTCACCCCTGCCGCCACGGCATTCTGATCTGCAATAGCCACGACATCGTCTGTAGTATCCGGAACCGAATTACTGCCGAATGACTCATTCAGCACGTCCACCTTATCGACTAACACCGCCCGATCAATGGCCTGGACAATCTGCGAGTTGAAAAAGCTCGGAGAACTGCCAATAACGTTGAACATGGCCAGGCTAACCCCCGGAGCCACCCCTTTAATACGGATATTGCAGGGGGCCGACAGAGGATGAGCCCGGTTGACAAATTTGGACAGATCATAAGTGGTGTTGCCCTGGGCGGCAATCGCTCCGGCGTCGAGGAAGGCTTCCTCTCCATTGGTAGCCGTGTCGTTGCCATAGCCGCTGAAGTCCTTATAATCATAGACAATCGATTTTCCGTTCCGCTGCAGATCGGAGTTGTTAATGTCCAGCCCGTCGGCAATAACCCCCACCTTCACCCCGCTGCCGTCGGCCAGATCGTGGGCCGCCGGCTTTTTCTTCCCCGGCTGGAATTCAACATTCATCACTTGGAGTGCCTCCGGCTCCAACAGTGGAGTCTGAGGATTAGGTGGACAGATCGGCTGGTCCTGGCTTGTCGTAGCCGGAGCACCGACCGCTTCCGAGGCTGTACCAGGACCAGAAGATGCATCAAATTGCGGAGCGCGATGGGCGACATCCGGCACCACCGCCTGCACCTGCGGATTGTTCCGCAGCCTATTGGCCTCCCCGGCGGAGATGGTGGCGGCCAAACCGTTTACCACCCTAAATTGAGTCAATTTCGAGGCTCGCACTTGCTGGAGTTCGTTCAGCACCCCAACCCGGTCGGCATGTTCCACATTATCCCGCTGTGCAGCGGAGGTCGCGGTGGGAGGCACCTCAGGATGCTGATTTTTGAAGATGACGATATCCCGCTGATTGGCATTGGTGGCTAGCTGCCCGGCCTGCCCCGGAGTGAGCGTAGCGGGCGTCGCCGAGGTGGAAGCATCGGTCGGAGAAGGGGCGGCCAGGGCGACCCCCGGGGAGAGGAGGGCAAGCAGAACAACTCCCCCGATTACCAATCTACAACGCATACTTAGACTTCTCCATTCACGTAGGCTGAAACGCTTGAATGATCGTAATGTAACTGATATGGATGGGGGACATCCATGGGGGGTGTTAAGAGATGCCTGATATGCGACTGATCGATCTTAACCACCTCGGACGAGCGATGGTGATTGGAGCCTGGATAGTAGAGGAAACCTACCTGATCGATCCCGGACCGGCGATCTGCCTTCCCCGCCTCTTGGCCGAGCTCGGGGAATGGCAACCAAAGGCGATTCTGGTTACCCACATTCATCTCGATCACAGTGGAGTAGTCGGGCACCTCCTTCAGCGCTGGCCGCAAACTGAGGTGTGGGTTCATCAGCGCGGCGCTCCGCACTTGGCCGATCCGAGTCGCCTGCTGGCCTCCGCCCACCGCGTCTACGGCGATCAGCTGGAGCCCTTGTGGGGTCTTCCTCAACCAGTTCCATCGGCGCAGCTGCGAATTATTCAGGGCGGCGAGAAAATTGGACCTATGGAAGTTCTCTACACTCCCGGTCACGCCTCCCACCATGTGGCTTTTCTGAAT
>JBOHUW010000243.1:0-3425 GCA_050734895.1 Candidatus Dormibacteraceae bacterium
CTCCCACCATCTCGGCCAACGCTTCATCGTAGTCGGTCGAATTAGCGATCGCCTTATCAAAGATAGTCGGGTTGGAAGTCACTCCACTCACTCCCCGGTCGCGCAGTTGAGCTAACTCCCCACTGGTGATCAGCTGGCGACGGATGTTGTCCAGCCAAAGGCTCTGACCAAGGGAACGGAGTTGGGTTATTGAATCCTGGGTTACCGCCATGGGATTTTTCCTTTTTTAATCAGTAAGCAAGCTTTGTGTAGCCTTGATGATGTGGTCGGCCGAAATACCGGCCGCTTCCATAAGTTCGGCCGGGGTTCCCGAGGTGGGTAGCCCCTGAACTGCGCAATGAGCCATTCGAAGGGGATTATCAGCCAGGGCCTCCAGTACCGCTGCCCCCAAACCACCTTCCGGATAGTGATCCTCGGCAACCACCAAACGGCCCCTAGTCACCCGCGCCGCCTCGGCGAGGATTTTAACATCTACCGGCTTAACTGAGTAGAGGTCGATTACTCGAGCCGTAATCCCCTGCTCGGCCAGCCGATCAGCCGCCTCTAGGCAGTTGTAGAGGGTAACTCCGGCCCCGATCAGCGCCACCTGATCGTTGGTCGAGCTGCGCAGGAGTTTGGCTCCTCCGATCTCAAAGCTCTCCTCGGCGGAGTAGATCACCGGATAGCCACCACGGGTGGTGCGCATAAAGACCACCCCCTTCGCCTCCACCATGGCCGCGGTCAGCTTGACCGCGGCGGTAGCATCGGCCGGATAGAGGACCTTGGAGCCCTGCACCGCCCGCAGCGCGGCAATATCCTCCAGCGCCATCTGCGAAGGACCATCCTGCCCGATCTCCACCCCGGCGTGAGAACCAACCAAACGGAGGTCGACTTGGGAGATGCCGGCCATCCGGATAAAGTCGTAAGCTCGGCTGAAGAAGGCGGAAAAGGTGGAGGCAAACGCCTTGTAGCCGCGAACACTCAGCCCCACCGTACAGGCAACCAATGCCTGCTCCGAGATCCACATCTCGAAGAAACGTTCCGGGTGAGCGGCGGCAAATTCATCGCTGTGGGTGGAGTTACTCACTTCGCCATCTAGGGCGACCACCTCGGGCACCACAGCCAATGCCAGCAAGGCATCGCCGTAAGCCTTTCGGGTAGGCACCTTTTCACCCAGCTGGTAGGTCGGCAGCGAGAGCTTGGTCGCCGAGGACGGAGAGGGTTTGGGCTGAACCGGAGCCGGCGGATGGCCAGGAACCGTTAGATTACGCTCTCCACCGAGGGCGGCGATCGCCCGCTCGGCCATCTCCGGGGGCAGCGGCTTGCCATGCCAACCGTTCTTATTCTCGATCTCGGGGACTCCCTTGCCCTTGATCGTGCGAGCCAGAATGACCGTGGGGCGATCGGCGATTCTAGCCTCGGTAAGGGCCTGATCAATCTCGGGCAACGAATGGCCATCAATCACCAACGGCAGGCCCCCAAAGGCCTCTACCCGCCTGGCGTAGGTAGACATATCCCACTCCAATTCGGTCGGACCACGCTGCCCCAGTCGGTTGACATCAACTATGGCGGTGAAGTTATTCAAGCCGTAGTGGCCGGCCTTATCCAGCCCCTCCCAAATTGAACCCTCGGCCATCTCCGAATCACCACAAAGAGTCCAGACGTGATACGGCAGATGATCCAATCGCTTTCCGGCCAGCGCCACACCCACCCCGATTGGCATACCCTGCCCCAGCGAACCGGTGGCCACGTCAACCCAGGGCAACACCGGAGTCGGGTGCCCCTGCAGCCGGGAACCAAACTTACGGAAGGTCAGCAGCTCCTGATCAGAGATCACTCCGGCCGCCTTAAAGAGTGAGTAGCAGAGCGGTGAGGCATGCCCCTTGGAGAAAATCAGATGGTCGTTGCCGGACAGCAAGGGGTTCTGCCAGTCGTAGATCAGATGCCGAGCCAGCAGTACAGCCATGAGATCGGCGGCAGAGAGCGAGGAGGTGGGATGACCAGAGCCAGCGGCCGTACTACAACGGATCGAATCCACGCGCAGCTGCTGGGCCAACTGATACAGAAAAGTACTCTCTGATTCCCTGAGATTAGTGGTGTTTTTGAGGGCAGTTGCCTTCACTGTTCTACTCCCGGATTTAGTGCGGAGGGACTTGATTTACGTTACACTTTTGTAGTCGACAGATGTGAAATTCGCTCCCAACCATCACGGTTGCAGGCGATTAGAATCGAGTTGCCTCTCCCCAACTGTAGCTTCCGATCGGGAGCCCACTCCTCACTCCCCCCCGCCCGATGCGCCAGCACCTGGACGTCACCTCCTTCCTCCAACTGCCCCAGCGAGAAACCCTCCAACTTAGAGCCCTCCTCCACCTCCCTTTGGGCCAGCAGCCAGAGACGTCCCCCCCGCTCCAGAGTGCTCAGGATGCCCTCTCCAATAGCTGCCGCGACGAAGGCGGGCGCGGCAAGCACAGCCAGCGAGAGGCAAACGTCGATTCCCAGCTGGAGATGGGCCCGATCGGCCAGGGCCGGGTCGAAGAGCCGTGCCACCACCCTGATCTGGTCGTTCACCTCCTTGGCCATCAGCGCCGATTCCAGATTGACCAGGTCATCGTCAGTGGCTGCCACCACCACTCGTGCCGATTCAATCGAAAGCTGGCCCAGGTTGTCACGAAAGCGTGCATCGCCTACCAGCACCGGGATTCCCTGCCCTCTGGCCCTGATAATGAAGGGGTTCTGGACTCCCGAGTCGAGTGCCACCACCTCCAACCCGGCGTCCAGGAGGAGCTGAGAGATGCGATATCCGACGGTTCCCAATCCGATCACCACGGCGTGGTCCTGCCGGCGACCCCTCGGGATGCCGAGCGTCTCCATGATTCGAGAGCCGAGTAAGGCATCGATGATTAGGGTGAAGAGCACCGCCAGGATGACAGCACTGGCAAACATGAAACCGACCTCGTATACCTTGAGCCAATCTGAGAAGAGGGTCTGATCGGCATTGCCGTAGGCGGCGGTCACGGCCAGAACCAGGGCCTCCGGCCAACCCTGACCGCCGAAGCGGTGAAAGAGCACCACGGTCAGGCCAAGTAGACCGACGAGCACGATCAGGGTGCTCACCAGGCGAGGGGTGAAAAGTACTCGCACAATACCCTTCGCCGTGTTCAATCGCCGCCGCCGCCGTTTTCGCCGAATTGGCGGCGGCGGATCCATAGCAACCAGCGCCTGACCTTCGCCAAGCTCGATCGGTGCCCGCGAACTTACCCCACGTCGCGAGATGATTTCCAGCACGCGGCGTGCCCGGTTAGAGGCCAGAGGAAAGGAGAGATCACCTTCATCCTCGTCGACCGCAAAATACCGTCCCCAGACCATCCGGGTAGAGGTCACCGCCAACCCAACTGCGGCCGCCGCAAAGTGAGGGGCCGCCTCAGCCGAGGCCGATACCGTCCGGC
>JBOHUW010000244.1:0-3421 GCA_050734895.1 Candidatus Dormibacteraceae bacterium
GGAGCAGATGGCGCTGCCGGAGGTGACTTCGGCGCCGCAACGGCTGATGGAGTTAGGCCGGGAGCTGCATTCCCTTGAAGAGCTGGTGAGTACCTTCCAGCAGTACCAGCAGACTGATGGTGAATTGAGCGAAGCTCGAGAGCTGCTGAAGGTTGAGAAAGATTCCCAGATGCAGGAGTTTTTGCGCGCCGAGGAACGGACGGTGGAAGGTCGCCAACGCGAGCTTATGGAGCGGCTCAAGCTCTTACTCTTGCCCAAGGATCGTAATGATGACCGTGATGTGGTGGTGGAGATCCAGGGAGCCGAGGGCGGGGCCGAGGCTGGTCTCTTCGCCGGCGATCTCTTCCGCATGTACTCTCGTTGGGTAGAAGCCAAGGGTTGGAAGATCGAGATTGTCGATCAGCAGAGCAGCGAGGTGGGGGGCTTCGACCGGATAACTTTTGAGGTGCGGGGAGCGGGAGCTTACTCTCAGCTTAAATTTGAGGGCGGGGTTCATCGGGTGCAGCGAGTCCCCAAGACTGAGTCACAGGGTCGAATTCACACTTCGGCGGCTACGGTCTCGGTAATGCCCCAACCGGATCCGGTAGAGGTCGAGCTGCCGGATAAGGATCTGAAGATTGAAACCTCGACCTCGACCGGCCCCGGTGGGCAGAGCGTCAACACCACCTATTCGGCGATCCGGATCACCCACCTACCCACCGGGATGGTAGTTTCCATTCAGGATGAGAAGTCCCAACTCAAAAATAAAGACAAGGCGTTGCGGGTGATGCGAACCCGGCTTTATGAGATGAAGCTGGCCGAGCAGCAGGCGGAGCAGTCGGCTGCCCGCCAGTCGATGGTTCGTTCGGGGAACCGTTCGGAGAAGATTCGGACTTACAATTTCAAGGAGAATCGTCTCACCGACCACCGAATCGGCCTAACCCTTTACCGTCTGGAGCAGATCATTCAGGGGGATTTGGAAGAGCTGATCACCCAGCTGGCCGCGGCCGAACAGCAGCGCCTGCTAGCCAGTGAATCTGAGGTGGCCAGCTGACACTGCTGGAGGTGTTGAGGAAGGCGACGCACTTTCTTGAAACGCATCAAAAAGCCTCTCCTCGGTTAGATGCCGAGCTGCTGCTGGCCCACGCTTTGGAGTTGCGCCGGCTCGATCTCTATCTTCAGTTTGAACGTCTACTCAGCGAATCAGAGCTGCAGCGCTATCGAGAGCTGATCGACCGGCGGCGGCGGGGAGAGCCGGTAGCTTACCTGATCGGTCACAAGGAATTCATGCAGCTCGATTTCAAAGTTACCCCGGCGGTCCTGGTTCCGAATCCGGCGACCGAGACGTTGGTCGAACGAGCGGTAGCGATGCTCAAGGCTCAAGGGGGAGAGGTGAGGGTGGCCGACGTAGGGACCGGGAGCGGCTGCATTGCGGTTGCTCTGGCGCATTACCTGCCCGATGCGCGGATCTGGGCCTCGGATATCGATGAGGTGGCATTAGCGGTGGCAGCGGAGAATGTTCAGGCGCACAATTTGGCGGATCGAATCCGGCTCTGTCCGGGAGATCTTCTTGAGCCCTTATCTGAACAGTTCGATTTGATCTGCGCCAACCTGCCCTATGTAGATCCGGCCGATGAGGCCGGGCTGCCGGCCGAGGTTTTGGCCCAACCTCGCCACGCGCTCTTCGCTGCCGAGGCAGGGGCGGCGTTGATTCGGCGGCTGCTCCAAAGTGCCCGGGAGAAATTGGCTCCGGGAGGTCACCTGTTAGCCGAGATCGGACCGCATCTTCAGGCAGCGATCGATCTATCCGGCTTTGCCGGCCACTGCTTACATAAAGATCTGAGTGGCGAGGTGAGAGTGCTGGAAGTTTGGCGGTGATACTTGCTTGCTCGGTCGATGAGATTAACGCGAGGAATGGATGGTATCGTAAATGTTGGAGATGACAGATAGCAAACCGCTTATTGACCAGTTGCGAGCTAGAAGGGGAGAGATTCTGGAGATTGCAGCTTCTAATGGAGCTCAGAACGTTCATGTTTTTGGCTCGGTAGCTCGGGGAGAAGAGAATCCTCGCAGCGATGTAGATTTTCTCGTGAAATTCGAATCTGGTCGTAGCTTGCTGGATATGAGCGGATTGCAGCTGGAGTTGGAGGAGCTGTTGGGTAGGCAGGTCCAGGTGGTGCAGATTCCTTCTACGATTTCAGGTGCTAGGCAGCGGATAGCGGAGCGAATTTTGAGCGAGGCAGTGCCTCTGTGATCGGATCTGACCGAGACCGGGAACTTCTAGCCTACATCAAGGAAAGCATAGATAAGATCTGGGAGTATACGGAGGGTGGATGTGATTTGCCGCGTCCGGATACGGTGATAGAAGATGCGGTTCTGCGTCGCCTGGAGACCCTCTCTGATGCAGCCGGCCATCTATCTGAGCCGTTAAAGCGTCGCCACGCTAACATTCCTTGGCCGAAAGTGATTGCTTTTCGCAACATTCTCGCCCATGGATATATCGGAGTTGAACCTGAACTGGCTTGGCGAGTGGTTACTGATTACCTTCCTACTCTGGAGACGGCTGTTCTAGAAGAGTTGGATCGATAAAGCACGTTGATTCTATCCTCAGATGCTGCCGATCTAGCGCGGGCCGTGACGCTGCTCCGGGCGGGTGAGGTTATCGCCTTTCCCACCGATACGGTCTACGGGCTGGCGGCGTTGGCAGGTGAAAAGGCGGCGATCCAGCGAATCTACCAGATCAAGGGTCGTGCTCTGAACAAGCAATTGATCGCCATGGCCGCCACCATCGAACAGCTGGAGCCGTTGGTGGAGGTCAGTCCACGGGCAAGAGCGCTTATGGAACGGTGGTGGCCGGGGCCCTTGACCTTGGTTTTGCCGGCTCGCAAGGGAGATTTGCCTACCCTGGGGGTTCGTATCCCCAATCATCCGGTGGCCCTGGATCTGCTGCGACAGGTGGGGGCGCCATTGCTTACCACCAGCGCCAATCTGAGTGGGGAGCCGGAGGCGATGAGTGCTGCGGCGGCGGCTGAACTAATCGGGGTGGCCGGGATAGTCGATGGCGGGCGAGCTCCGGGAGGGCAGCCCTCGACCGTACTATCTATGGTTGACGGCCAACTAGAAGTGCTACGCGAGGGTCCGATTAAGGTGAAATAAGGATGGGTCTTATTTAATCGGGCTAGGCTTGCCTCGCCCGATTAGATAAAGTCGTTTTCCTTTTTTACTAGCGTCATTAACAAGGATTCCCTCCCCCATGTGGGGAGGGAATCCTAACTTTCACATTGCCCTAAACCCTCCCCGACAAGGAGGGGTAAAGCTAGGTTCGGACGACGGCAGTGCCGGCAGCTAAGTCGTGGATCGCTCGCTTGCTCGAGCCGAGGCCGACCATGAAGGCGCTGACGATGGCCGGGATCAGGCAGAGGTAGATGCTGATGTAGAGAAC
>JBOHUW010000245.1:0-3407 GCA_050734895.1 Candidatus Dormibacteraceae bacterium
GCTTTGACCGAGACTTGAGTTGGGGCCAGAGCAAGCTGACCGGCCAGCCGATTCGACATAGCAGCGAGGTGAGGCTGGAGTCGAGGAGCCTGGGCGGTGATTACACTGTCGACGTTGGCCACCTCCAATCCCGCCCGCTCGATCAGCTCCCGGGTGGCCGCCAACAGCTCCAGCGAACAGACCCCGGCCCACCGCTCATCGCTGTCCGGAAAGTGCTCGCCAATGGTTCCCAGCGCCAAACTACCGAGGAGGGCATCGATAACTGCATGGGTCAACACATCGGCATCGGAGTGACCGGCCAATCCGGTGGGATGCTCGATCTGCACGCCGCCGATTATCAGTGGTCGCCCAAGGATCAATTGGTGCTGATCCTGACCGATTCCGATGCGTATCATCTCGCCTCCTGAGGGGTTGACAAAGTCAAACTGAGCGCCTCATTGATGTCTCGCGCCTCCAAGCAGCGTAGGCCGGAGACCACCGGGGCGCCCCGAGGCACGATCGCCTGGGCAAAGCCGCGACGGGCGGCCTCCTGCAGGCGTCGCTCCATCTGACCCACGGGGCGAACCTGTCCGCTCAAACTCAGCTCGCCCACCGCCACCGTTCGCTCGGGGAGTGCCTGCTCGCGCAAGTTGCTGGCAATGCTCAGGGCCAAGGCAAGATCGGCCGCCGATTCAACTACCCGCATTCCTCCCGAGATATTGACGAAGATGTCCGAACTGCCCAGCGTCAACTTGGCTCTTTTCTCCAGAACTGCAACCACCATATGTAACCGACCGAGGTCAATGCCAGTCGCCACCCGCCGAGGCAAACCGAAGGGGGTGCTCGAAACCAGGCTCTGCACCTCTACCAGAAGAGGACGGGTGCCTTCCAACGCCGGCAGGACTACCGTACCCGCCGCCTCGCTGAGCTCACCGAGCAGGAGGGCGGTAGGATCTGCCACCTCCTCCAAGCCACCCTCCCCCATGGCGAAAATCCCGATCTCCTGCGCCGAGCCGAAACGGTTTTTGGTCGCCCGCAGAATTCGGAACTCCAGCGAACGCTCCCCCTCCAGCCAGAGCACGGTATCGACCATATGCTCCAAAACCCGCGGTCCGGCAATCGAACCTTCCTTAGTTATATGACCGACCAGAAAGATCGGGGTCCCCGACTGCTTGGCCAGCCGGAGCAGCCGATCGGCGCAGGCTCGGACCTGACTCACACTGCCGGCCAGCGCCTCCACCCCAGGATCAAAAACCGTCTGAATGGAATCGATTATCACCACCGAAGGGGAGCATTCCTGAGCCGCACTCAACACCCGCTCCAGATCGGTCTCGGCCAGCAGTAGAATGTTGGGTTCCAGAGCTTTCAATCGCTGGGCGCGCAACGCCACCTGATGAGCCGACTCCTCGCCACTGACGTAGAGCACCGGGCGTCCGGGGGATGCTGCCTGGAGGGCGAGGTGAAGCAGGAGAGTGGACTTACCTACTCCTGGCTCGCCGCCCAAAAGAATTAAACTGCCCGGCACCAACCCACCCCCAAGCACCCGATTCAGCTCCTCCCAGGCGAGTCGAGTGCGCGGCGCCGACTCCACCTCTACTTCACTTATCGGCAGGAGCGGCGAGGGAGGAGTGAGCGATTGAGTCTCCCGCGCCTTTGCTCGGGCTGGGCGGTTGAATTCCTCCAGTGTGTTCCACTGTTGACAGTGGGGGCACTGACCGAGCCAACGAATCGACTCTCCGCCGCACTCACGACAGAGGAAGATGGTGCTGCTCTTCATGCCAATGATCTAGGAAACGGAGAAGTCTTTGCTGCCGGCCGATTGGCCATCGATCGTCCAACGACAGCTGTAGCTGCCGGGAGGCATGGTCGGAGTCGGCTGTCCAACATCGGCCGGGGCAAAAGCTCCCACATTAGGGAAGAGTGGAGTGGTAGCGACACCGGCCGAGGTGCGAGCGAAGTGGGGTGCTGAGCCACCGGTATAGCTAAGCTCTATCGCCACCTCTTTCCCCTTGGATCCAAAGATGACGTCACTGCAAACCAATTCGGAGGGGCTGTTGATTTGCTCCATCGATTGGCGACAGAGCGGGGCCCCGCTGGTAGGTTCCTCCTGAAGGTTGCTGCAGGCGGCGGGGTAGAGCAGCGTTCCGGTCGGGCCTTGAAGCTGAAATTTAATCTCCTGGGTCACGCTGCCCAAGCCAAAGCGGCAGCTCCAATCACCACCCGGCAGCGGACGCTCACCGAGGTTGTAGCCGAAGGAGAAGGCTCGGCCAGAATTCCCTGAATTGGGCTGAAGTGGACCAGAGGCCACCTCCTGCCCTTGATAGAGAAGCGCGGAGGAGACAGTTGGGGAGGCAGCGGTCAGCTCGGTGGAGCAGACCAGATGGGTGGCCTGAAAGGTTTGGCCTCTCCGATTGGTGCCGCAAACCCCGCTGGTTTGGTTGAAATCGGTGGAGGAACAAACTTGTAGGTTTTGCGGACCGGAGGCCTCGACCAGGCTCTTTTTCTCCGCCTCAAACGCCGGTTGACTGATTCCGATCACCGCAGATATTAAAAACAACGCCACGCCCAAAACGATTACCGAAATGATCATGGTCAAGAGCAGCCGAGGCCGGCGAATCAACTTCAACCGTCCCACCGGGAGCCAGCGGTGGCCATCCCACCACTGTTTGCCATCCTCGGAGTATTTGATCTCGGGCGGCGGCTCGCCTGCTGGGCTCATCGGAACAAGTGTACCGCTCTGGGAATCTGGGCCTCGGGAAACACCGGAAGCCGTATCCATGCCAGGGCCAATGGCCGATTAAGATGCCCCACCGAATTGGGCGACCAGCTCGGCGGCGCGACGATCCTGGGGAGTGCGGGCGAGGAGCAGCTGGTGGAGGTTGTTCAGCCGGCTGAGCGCCCACTTGGACTGTGACTTAGCGGCGGATTGATAGGCGTTGGCGGCAATGTCTGTCCCCTGCTCGAAGTTTCCGCTCTTCAGATAGGCGGTGGCCACGTCGGCCAGAACCACCGGGCGGAGGGGCGAGGTGGCGGAAACCGAATCCATTACTCGGCTGGCCAGCGGTTCGGCCTCCCGATGACGACCTAGGTGGAGGTAGACGTTGAGGGCGAAGGTGTCCATCCGGGCGGGGGTTAGGAACTTAGCCCAGGAAGAGTCAGCTTTGGGAGTGGCGGCGAAGTGGCCGAGGCTGCTCTCCAGGAGAGGCAGAGCAGCTTTATCACCGAGGCGAGCCAGCTCCTCGGCTCGACGAGCCTCCAGCCAGGCCGAAATTCGAGGATAGTTGGAGGGAGTTATCTGCTCCAGCGCTTGGGCTAGCATCTGCTCGGCCCGCCTTACATCGCCACGGCTGCTCGGCATGTAGCTCATATCACCCAAACATGCAGCCATGAGTGGAGAATAATTGGCCTCGCGCGAGGCGTCGGAGGCA
>JBOHUW010000246.1:0-3406 GCA_050734895.1 Candidatus Dormibacteraceae bacterium
GTTCTTCGCTTTGGCTGTCCCTACCACGTAATCATCATTTTGACCTTGCACCGCTAAGGCTGCCCCTCCGAAGGCTGCAAGTAACGAAACACTAAGCGCGCCAGCGATAATCACCTGACGGGTTCGCCGCCATCCGAGCCTAGAAATAATTTTCACTTCTTCCCTCCTTTGGAATGGTTGGGTAGTTTACCGGAAGCAATGCCATCGATCCAATGCCCCTCGTTCGACCTAATAATCTTCACGCATCAATATAAACATAACCAACAATCACAGTTCAAGCATCGATCGATCTGAAGTTATTGGCCGGACGATTTCGCCTCGACCGACTGTCCTTGCAATTGCGGCTTCGGTATGCCCGAGTTGTCCTGCAAATTGACGAACGGACCGCCCTCTTCGATGAATCCAAGTAGTAGCTGGACTTCTTCGTCGGTTCAAGTCCCAAGCCGAGTGGTCCCCGAAAACACTGGATCTATGCCCTCCTCGCCTAAAGGGCATTCGGCTGTGGTCTCGGTAAAAATTCAACCGGAGACTGTAGCGGTGTCGCGGCTGGTCCAGTTCATGTCGGGGTAGCGATACCCGGACGGGCGCAAGTCATGCTTCTCCCATTCGGAGAGACTCCACCAAGGATTGATTCTCCGGATTTCATCGGAAGCTAATGGCGTACCTTCATTTTAGTTTCATTCCGAATATAGGTGACATGTTTCCGGAATTGGCTCCAGAAATGCATCACCTATATCCGGAGTTTCTAGCCCTAAATCTCAGCCGGCCCTCCTGACAGCGGTGAGCCCGATTTACCTCCGCTATGGCTGATGCTTTCAAGGTCGGCGGGGGATTCCTTGCCGCTGCGCCATTCGGTGATGCTCAATACCTCCAGCTCGGATAGCGAAGTTTGGGCAGCATCTAACAGCGCTCCTGCAGTGTCCAATGAGGTGAGGCAGGGGATGTGCCGGAGTACGGCCGCCTGGCGGATTTCAAAGCCATCCTTGAGTACCCTCTGGCCCGGCGGGCGGGCCTCTGCCCGACTCGGGGACATAGTGTTGATCACCAAATCGGCAGTGCCATCAGTTATCACATCGACCACGTTCGGAGAAGTCTCGCCGATCTTGGTTACCTGCCGCACCGAGTATCCGGCCTGGCGCAGCAGCGCGGCGGTACCCGGAGTGGCCATCAGCTGACAGCCCAGCGCGGCCAACTTGGCGGCGATCGGGAGAATCTCTGGTTTATCGGTGTCGGCGATGGTCAGAAGCGCTGTGCTGCCCGCTCGGACTACCATCCCCGCCGCTAGGAAGGCCTTCCCCAGCGCCTCGGGGAGAGTTCGACCGAGGCCCAAGACCTCACCGGTTGATTTCATCTCCGGACCGAGATAGGAATCCACCGAGGGCAGCTTATTCATTGAGAAGACGGGAGCTTTTACCGCTACCAGGGGCCGCTTGGGAATCAGCCCTGGTTTATATCCCATGTCGGTTAGCCGCTCGCCCAACATAACTCTCGTCGCCAACTCCACCATCGGCACCCCGGTCACCTTAGATAGAAGCGGAACAGTGCGCGAGGCGCGGGGGTTGACTTCCAGCACGTAAACCGCATCGCGGTGAACCACATATTGCACGTTGACCAGGCCGCGCAACTGTAGATGCCGAGCAATTCGCATCGTATGCTCAACTACCATCGCCTCCAGCTCAGGAGAGAGAGGAGCCGGGTAGACGGCGTAGGAATCTCCGGAGTGAACACCGGCGCGTTCGATGTGCTGCATGATCCCGGGCACCACTACACATTCCCCGTCGCTCACTGCCTCGACCTCGATCTCCACTCCGATGAGGTACTTATCCACCAACACCTCTCCCCTGGGCAATGCCGCGGCCGCCCAGCTCATGTAGCGTCGAAGCTCAGTGCTATCGCGGACGATCTCCATCGCCCGGCCGCCGAGGACATAGGAAGGGCGAAGCAGAACCGGGTAGCCGATCCGCTCGGCGATATCCAGCGCTACCTCCACCGAGGTGGTGGTTTGGCCCACCGGCTGGGCGATGCCCAACGCCTTCAGCGCGGCCGCGAATTGGCGGCGGTCCTCGGCCAAATCAATCGCCTCCACCGAAGAGCCAAGCGGAGGCACTCCTCCCTGCTGGAGCGGTTGGGCGAGATTGATCGCCGTCTGGCCTCCGAATTGGACCAGCACTCCCTCTACCTCTTCCCGACGCGCCACCTCGAGGGTAGCCGCCGTATCCAACGGTTCGAAGTAGAGACGATCAGAGGCATCGAAATCGGTAGAGACGGTCTCCGGGTTGGAGTTGATCATAATCGCCCGCTTACCCGCCTTACGAAGGGCGGCCGTGGCCTGCACCGAGCAGTAGTCGAACTCCACCCCCTGCCCAATGCGGATCGGTCCCGAGCCAATAACCAGAACGCTGGGAGCCGGATCGGGGGTAGCTTCTGATTCCTCCCCCAAGCAGGAGTAAAAGTAAGGAGTGGCCGATTCGAACTCGCCGGCACAGGTGTCCACTAGCTTGTAGACCATCTCGGTTTTCTGGCCTCCGGCAGCTCTCGTCTCGACCAACTCTTGGAAGCGATCCACAAACCAGCGGTCGATTCCGCTCCGCCGGGCCAACTCGGCTGGCTCTACGCCCTGCTCCAGAGCATGCAGCATAGCGTAGAGTCGGAGATCATTAGGCTGATCGATAAGCATCGGATCGGTCAGCAAGGTCGCCGCCGGCCAGCCCTGCTCCAGCGAACGCAGCGCCTTCTCCAAAGCCCTCGAAAAGGTGCGCTCGAGGGCCATGACCTCTCCGGTTGAGGCCATCTGGGTACCCAGCTGCCGATCGGCCTCGGGAAACTTATCGAAGGGCCAGCGAGGCAATTTGACCACGCAGTAGTCGAGCGCCGGCTCGAAGGCGGCGCAGCTCTTCCCGGTCACCTGATTGACAATCTCGTCCAGCCGTTTACCGATCGCCACCTGGGCGGCGACACGAGCGATCGGGTAGCCGGTGGCCTTGGAGGCCAGCGCCGAAGAGCGGGAAACCCGGGGGTTGACCTCGATCACCTGATAGGTCGAGGAGCTCGGGTCGAGGGCGAACTGAACGTTACAACCCCCTTCGATACCGAGGGCGCGGATGATCCGAAGCGACGCCGAACGGAGCATCTGGTGCTCCCGATCGGTGAGAGTTTGGGCGGGGGCGACGACCATTGAATCACCGGTGTGCACCCCCATCGGGTCGAGATTCTCCATGTTGCAGATGGTGATGCAGGTATCCGCAGCATCCCGCATCACCTCGTACTCCAACTCCTTCCAACCCCACAGCGAACGCTCGACCAGCACCTGCCCAATCGGTGAGGCCTCCAGCCCCCGGCTCACCACTCGCTCAAACTCCTCCGACGTATTGACAAAGCCTCCCCCTGTCCCTCCCAGGGTGTAGGC
>JBOHUW010000247.1:0-3405 GCA_050734895.1 Candidatus Dormibacteraceae bacterium
CTGGAACGCCGGGAAGCGCTGGCTGCGCGGCGGGAGGGGCGCCGACCCCGCCAGCTGGATGAGTGGGACTTTTTGGTTGGGGTGAACGACTCGACGCGTATGGGTGCGCTCCGGTTCAGCCGCCCAAGTGACGGGGCCTTGCTGGATAACGAACCACTTTCAGTGCCCCCGAGTACACGCCTGCGTGATCTTGAACACTGGGCGGCCGAGCTTGAGGCGGGCCTCCCCCGTACCCAAAGCGAGGAAGATCAGTGGGTCGCCATGCTGATCGCGCCCGGCAGCTCGCTTGGAGGAGCACGTCCGAAGGCGAACTTTTTGGGCGAAGGAGGACTGTGGATCGCGAAGTTTCCCTCCCGGGAGGATCGATATGATGTCGGTGCCTGGGAGTACCTGGTAACACGCCTTGCCTCTGATGCGGGGGTCGAGATTCCGGAGGTTGGACTACTGCGGCTTGGATCGACGTACCGGACCTTCTGCGCCCGGCGCTTCGATCGAGTTGGCGAAAGACGTCGGCTGTACGCGTCGGCGATGACCCTGGCCGGGAAACGGGGCAACGAGGATGCAAGCTACCTAGATATAGCACAGGCCATCGAATACTTTGCCGAACCGGCAAGGATCGAAGACGAGCTCCGAAAGCTTTTCCGTCGCGTTGTTTTCAATGTACTCGTCTCTAATCGTGACGATCATCTCCGCAACCATGGTTTTCTACGCTGCCCTCAGGGATGGCGACTTGCCCCGGCGTTCGACATCAACCCCTCTCCACAGAAACTGGAGCACGGGATTGCGCTCGACGCCACACTGCGAATCCCGGACTTACAGATTGTGCGTGACACCACCCCGCTGTATCGTCTCTCGTCCGCTGCCGCAGACGAGATCATCGCCGAGGTGCGCCGGAGTGTCAACCGATGGCATGATATGGCCCGTGCCGCTAACATCTCCAGGGAAGAGGTAAATGCCATGGCTGATGCTTTCCAGCTCGGCGTGTGATCTCGCCCACAACTCCCGAACCCGAGCTCATCGAGTACCGTAACCGGAGATGGGCAGCTTCGAATGCCACCGCTTCAGTTTTAGCCGAGCTACCAGGCCAGCTAGGTTCACGGTTCATGTCCGATTAAAGATCCCCTGCTCCGGCCAGTATCACCGCCAGAGCGGTAGCCGCCGCATTCTCCGCCCGCAGATTGCGAGGGCCGAGGCTGGCCCTCCGCTCCCCAACCATCGCCAGTTCGGCCGGTGACCACCCCCCCTCAGGCCCAATTAGCAACGTATGTGTGCCATTGGCCGATAGTTCGGCCAACCGAGAGGGGGCGGCTCGATCAAGCAATACCGCCCCTCCCTGCTTAATTACTTCCTCAAAGCCAACCGGCCCTTCAACCGACGGAATACACAGTCGACCAGCCAACATTGCCGATTCCCGACAAATCTCACCATACCGCCTCAGCCGGGCCTCGGAGATCTCCCGTGGCCCGCTGTGCTCGGCTCGAATCAAATAAAATGAGGTCGCCCCCAACTCCGTACAGCGGCTGAGGGCCGGCTTTAGGGCAGCATCCGGAAGCAGAGCCAGCCCGATCGTAACCTCCCGCGAGGGTTCCGGCGAATAGGGCTGAGCATCCTCCACCACTCCCTCTACCTGATGTGCCGAGACCTCCACCAAACGAACCTGGAGCAGCTGTCCCATCCGGCCATCTCCGGGATCAATCACCCTGATTCGCTCTCCCGCTCGGGCCCGAAGTGAACGCGCCAGATGGGCAGCATCAGCCCCTCGAATGTTCACTCTCCCATCATCTGCAGCGGCGAAGAAATAAGGCATCAACCCTATTTACCACTTCAGCTTGGATGGCTTCGTAGAATGCGCTATGTGAGCCCCCCCACCACCGAGGCCGTATTGGCTGCTCTGGCCCAGATTATCGACCCCGATCTGGGCCGGGATGTGGTCAGTTTGGGGATGATCAAAGAGCTGAATATCTCCCCACAGGGCGAGGTGGCCTTCAAATTTGAGCTCACTACCCCCGCCTGCCCGGTACGCGATCGATTCAAGACCCAGGCGATCGACGCCGTTCAGGCGTTGCCAGGAACTACCCGTGTCGAGGTGGAGATGACCGCCCAGGTTCGCTCCGGCATTCCCCGGCCCAAAGCGGTGGTCCAACTTCCAGAGGTGAAACAGGTCATAGCCGTGGCCAGCGGCAAGGGTGGAGTGGGAAAATCCACGGTGGCGGTCAATCTGGCCACCGCTCTCGCCACCAGCGGAGCCGCGGTCGGTCTGCTGGATGCTGATATCTACGGCCCCTCTATTCCTGGTATGACCGGAACCCACGGCCAGCCCGTGGTTCGGGAGAAGCGGCTAATCCCACCGATCGCCCACGGGGTCAAACTGATGTCCCTGGGCCTCCTCGCCGACGCCGAGAAGGCGATGGTCTGGCGGGGTCCGATGGTCTCCAAAGCCATCCAGCAGATGGCTGGAGATGTTCAATGGGGAGCGCTTGACTATCTGATTATCGACCTCCCGCCGGGCACCGGAGATGCCTCGCTGACCGTCGCCCAGGCTCTACCCCTGGCCGGAGTAGTAATCGTGGCCACCCCTCAGGACATCGCGCTGGGAATCGCGGTCAAGGCGCTCAAGATGTTCCGCACCCTGAAGACTCCAATTGTCGGGCTGGTCGAAAACATGAGTTGGTTCATCTGCCCCACCTGCAACGATCAACACCACATCTTCGGTGAAGGCCAAGTGGAACAGGAAGCAGAGAGGTTGGGAGTGGCTTATCTCGGAGCAGTACCGCTCGATCCACGAATCGGGCAGGCGGCAGATCAGGGCTTGCCGATTGTGATCTCCCATCCCGAGTCGGTCGGAGCGACCGCCTTTGGAAAGATTGCCGGCCAGGTCGCGGCCAACCTATCAATCCACTCCCATCGTCAACTGCCGGTATTGAACGCGGTTTAAGCCGGTCGGACGAAAATCTCCTCAGCCGGAGCCACTCGCTCCTGTCGGCTGCCCGGAAAGTTGACTCTTACCCCCGGTCGGCCAGGAGTACCCAAAAACCAGCCAGCCGCATAGAGTTCGGCCGCCCGGACCAGATCGCCAGCCTGAACGCTCCTTTTGCCATCGCTAAAGGCCAAACTCTGCGCTCTAGCCTGAGGAAAGCCGAGGCGAACCTCTCCGCCGGTCTTCAAGTTGTAGCGGTAATCCTCGAAACTGCCTCCCTCAGCGCTGCTCACCAGCTCGGCTACGGACAGCAGCTCACCGGCCTTCATTTGGGTTTTTAGATCCGCCCGTTGTAGGCGAGAGGCAAGCCGCTCACGTCGTCGGCGCTCGGTCAACAGCAAATCACGCTCACCCCGAAGCTCTTTAAGCTGGGCTTCCAACGGTCGCAGCTGGGCTTCCAATTCCGCAACCTGGGTGTTGATCTGAGC
>JBOHUW010000248.1:0-3398 GCA_050734895.1 Candidatus Dormibacteraceae bacterium
CTACACAAGATGGACTCCACGGCATCAGGGGGGCCGAGCTGGTGTCCTGGTGGCAGGAGTTCGTCGGCAGCACCGAGAGGATTGGAAAGCTGGTGTCCAAGCCTTCCGAGGACTTAAGCGTAGATAGGGTGCTGCGTTGGATAGATCGAGCGGTCACCCCATCTCTGGCGGTGATAACCAGATGTTACGGATTGAAGGGCCGATCGATGCTAAATGCCTGGATAGAAGACGCAGGCGAAAAGCTCAAGCCTCACCACCAGGCAGTAATCAGGGAGTTCGAATATGCCTATGGAAAGGGCGAATTTAGGGAGGTGGCATAATGAAAAAAATTAGAGCGAACGGTGACCGTATGGTACTGCGAGTCGAGGAAGTTCATGAGTTGCTTGGAATTAGCCAATGGACGATCTACGAGATGATCAGGCGAGGGGAACTGCCGGCATTACGAATTGGGCGGCTGCTCCGAATTCCACGCCCGGCTCTTGAGGAATGGGTTGCGGCCCGGACAACGGGCTGCACAGAGAAGGCCGCCTGATGGGCCTTCAGAAACTAAATGATGGTCGTTATCGTGTCTTCGTTGACATGGGACGAGATTCCAATGGCAAGCGGCTTCGCCATACGGAGGTGATCAGAGGAACGAAACGTCAGGCTGAAGACCGGGAACGAGAGCTTCTATATGCCCGTCGAAACGGTACCTATGTGGAGCCCCACCGGCTGACCGTTGCGGAATTTATGAAGAACTGGCTCGCTTCGGTTGAGCGCTCAGTTAGCCCGAATACCTACCGGGGATATGAGCAACGGACGCGAACACATATTATCCGAGATTTGGGCCATATCAAGCTGCTGGAGCTGAGTCCGCTTCATATAGAGGGTGCCGAGAAGAGCTGGATGGAGTCGGGCAATCGCCGAACAGTAGGTCCGCTCGATCCTCAAACGGTTCTGCACATTCATCGAGTGTTGTATGAGGCTCTGGACCGGGCCATCAAGTGGCGGTTGATCCCACTAAACCCGGTTGATGGCGTTGATGCTCCGCATGTACCGGACAAGGATAAAGCGTTCCTAACCATCGAAGAATCGGAGAGGCTGACAGTGGCATTGGAGGGATCACCTTATGATTTGCCGATTTTGTTCGGTCTCTACTGCGGCATGCGACCGGCCGAATATCTTGCCCTGCGATGGCAGGATGTGGATTTTGCAGATGGAGATATTCGGGTAACCCAGAACGTGCATAGGGTTAGGCAGGATGAAATGACAACACATATGGGCGTGGAGGTCTGGGGCTTCCGGTTTGGACCGGCTAAAACGCACCGCTCAAAGCGCCCGTTGTCTGTGCCTGATAGCCTGCTTGCTCTCCTTTCCGTCTGGAAGCTCGAGCAGACGGCCATCCGCCTTCAGGCAGCTACGTGGGCTGATCTTGATCTGGTTTTTACCGATACCAGAGGGTATCCGCACAATCACGATCGGGTGCGTAGGGCCTTCTACAAAGCGTTAAAGCAGGCCAAGATACGACAAGTTGTGTTGTACGCTTTGCGGCATACCATGGCGACGATTACGCTACATGAGACGAAGGACTTGAAGCTCGTTGCTACCCGGTTAGGCCACGCCAACGAGATGCTGGTGCTCAAGACTTACGGACACTTGCTGCCGGGTGTTGATCGCGAGGCAGCCAAGCAACTGGGAAAAGTGATTCGGCTGCGAGGCCAAATCCATTCAGAAACTAACGAGGCCGGAGGGCACACGAATGGCACATTTGGCGGATAGGCGAGGATTGTTTACAAGCTCTGCCGGAGCGAATCTTAATCGATTTCAAGTTCAGACATGGGATGGTGGGCCGGGAGGGAGTCGAACCCCCACAGCTTTCGCGGCGGTTTTACAGACCGTTGGGCTCAACCACATGCCCATTGCCGACCCTTCAAGCCAGCAGAATGTCTGCTGCCAAACTAAAATTATCCTACCTAATTACAGGCGGCGGAGGCGACTATGCCTCTAATCCATCTGGCGATTCGCTAAGATGGACCTTATAGTAGAGCGGGAGTAGCTCAATTGGTAGAGCGCGACCTTGCCAAGGTCGAGGTAGCGGGTTCGAAGCCCGTCTCCCGCTCCATACTGCACTTTCAAGTTCAGGAGCAGCGTTTCCTAAGCTCTTCTAGACCCCCCCGAGACTCTGTTTTCATGCATGAGGTAATGGTGCAATGCAGCGGAGTTCTCCAAAAGTGGCTGGTAAAAGTAAGCTCGTATTAATGAAGGCAAAACGATCCTCAGGAATCGAGCATCTGATCGACGATTACCTGGCCCATTGTCGGGCGGCTGGCTTATCGCCGAAGACGATCAAGTACTCCTACGGATACTCGCTCCGAGCAGTCTTTTTGCCCTGGTGCTCCGAGCGTGGGATAGAACAAACCTCGCAGTTGGATAGTCGCGCCCTCGATGATTTCGTTGGCGATCTTTTGGAGCATGGCGGCAAGCGCGGGCAGTTGAGCAAACATACGGCCTGGACCTATGCCAAGGCTGCTAAGCAGTTTCTTGTCTGGGCCATGCGCGAGGGAGAAGAGGTAGAGGCCGAGGTCAAACTTCCTCGACTACCGAAGAAGCTTGTTGAGACGCTTACTCGCGAGGAGGTCAAGCAGATGGAAGAGACCGCCAGCAACGAGCGAGACGCATTGATCGTCCGCGTGTTAGCAGATAGTGGCGTCCGCGTTGGAGAACTCATTCAGCTGAGACGTGAAGACATCGGGGAACAGGACCGCCGTCCCTTTCTGAAAGTTAGAGGGAAGGGTGATCGTGAGCGACTGGTCCCAATCACACCAGCTCTGTATCGTCGCTTGCTTCGCTATGCAGATCGGAAGCGGTCGAAGGATACGATTAGCGACCGGCTGTTCTTATCCCACCGCCGTAGCCGTACAACTGGCAACTATGAAGCTTTGACTGACAGTGGAGTTCAGCAGTTCATTCGTGACCTCGGCGAGGTCGCGGGGATCACGAAACGGGTACATCCCCATTTGTTTCGGCATACTGCCGCTACCCATATGCTCCGTCAGGGCATGAACCCCCTGCTGGTGGCCCAGGTACTGGGACATTCCTCGCTAGCGATGATCCATAACGTATACTCACACTTGACGACAACGGATATGCATAAAGCACTGATGGAGGCGCTCCAGCGTGGTGATCAATGAACGCCATCTGGGAATGGAGGTGGCTGCAAAACCAGCCCTCCCTCACCAGCACCAATCATATTGAAAAAGAAACGGCCCTCCCGAAGGAGAGCCGTCGAGCCAGGGGTACTACCACCTGGCGGGGTCTAATTTAATTGTACCCCAAGCCATCAAAGGGCCGAGTCATTGCATATGTTGACGGCTTCAACCTCTACCACGGAATCAGAGATAAGCATGGCCGCAAATATC
>JBOHUW010000249.1:0-3350 GCA_050734895.1 Candidatus Dormibacteraceae bacterium
GCCGTCAACGGCTCGATGGTAGCGATCTTGGCCGGGGTGATCGGCTCCTATCTCCTTGGGCTGTGGTCACTGCGCAAAATTCTCGCCCTATCCCCACTGCGGGTACGCATGCGGACCATGGCCGGCTTCGCTCTCACCGCCGCCGGCGGCACCATCGGAGTGCTGCTGCTCTACAACATGGACGTCGTCTTGGCCACCCACTACCTCGACAAACACGGGGCGGGAATCTACGGCGGATTGAACAAGATCGGTACCATCCTCTATTTCGGTACCCTCAGCGTGAGTCAGGTACTCTTCCCCCGCGTGGTCGAGGCCATCGCCACCCGCAACCACCCCGGCCGGCTGTTGCTCCTCTCCACCGGCCTCATCGCCGCCCTCGGACTGGCCGCGCTAGCCGTCTTCACCATCCTTCCCCAACTAGTCGTTAACACCCTCTTCGGGCCTCAATTCCATGATGCTCAGCCCTACCTGTTGGCGATCGGTGCCGTCGGGCTGGGCCTTAGCCTAAATAACCTCTTGGTGCAGTTTCTGGTCGCCGTCCACGACCGCCTTTTCCTCCCTCTGTTGGCGATCGGGTGCCTGCTCGAGGGAGTGCTGATCGCCATCAATCACGCCCAGGTCGGAGCCGTGGTCAACGACGTCCTCCTGGCGATGTGGCTGCTTTGTGCGCTGCTCGCCCTGCGCAGCCTGCTTCTGCTTCCCCGGCTCCGCCCCGAGATGGTGGCGGGGGACTAGCGCAGTTTCAAATCATCACCTATCGAACCTAAGTTGACGGTATTGGGCTTACCTCACCACGAACCACTGCTCGGCCGCTGGCCAGCCCGGCCACGCTCAGCTCCAGCTCCAGCTCATGCTGCCCTGGCTCGAGCGGCTGCTCCAACTCAACTACCACCGTCACCGCTCGCCCTACCGGGAGATCGACACGGCGGCTGAAGGGGACCTTACCACCGCCGGCATCGATCAGAATCGGCAGTTCGGCGAGGGCTCGGCCATCGATCAAAATCACCGATAGCGAGGTCAGTACGGCCGGACGGGTTCGATTCCGGAGGGTGAAGGAGATCCCCTCCGGCACCGCCCGGAGGCTCTCTTCCTCGATCAAACGCTCGGTCAGATAGGCCGGCAACTTATTCACCGGCCGCGTCACCGGCAGCCGCTCGGCGACCAGGAAGCTAAACCCCGAGTGCAGCGGCTCCGCAGCCGGCAGCCGAAGCTCGGCCTCAAAGCGGTAATCGCCCTCGCCGAGCAGCGAAAAGTTGAGTGTCTTCAGCTGGAGTGCCGGCTGTTGGAATGTGGGCAGGTTCAGGGAGAGGCGTCCACGCCAGGAGCGCCGACCCAACGCATCGGCTAACCGCCCCAGTCCAGAGCGCGGCTCCCCCTCCTCGCGGATCAACACCCACTCCACCTCCGCTTCTCCGGCCAGCTCCGGAGCATCGTTCACCACTACTAGCCGGATTACCGCCTCTTCCCCCGCTCTCCAGCCAATTCCGAAGGGGAGCAACGGCTGGAAGCCAACCGGATCAATGATCAGCCGAAGCGGAGCGAACGCCTCCTGGACTGCCTCCAGAGCCAGCTTGGGATGGCGGGCGGCATCGACCAGCCCACAGCCAATCCCGGAGAAGGAGTCGGCCAGGGTGGCTACGATCGCCCCCCAGCAGGGCTCAAATTTTCGTTTGCGCAGCTGGTCGATGGCGTAGGAGCAGAGCCAAGCCTGGTAATCCTGGCTGGCCTCAATGAATGTCTCCAGGCTCTCATAATCTTCGGGCAGGCCGACTCCCCGCTCCGCCCACCTCTGCGGTTGGAAGCCGGCATAAAGCCAGCGCGGGTCGTCAGCTTCCACCGGCCACCGCCGACCCAGCGCCTCCCACGCTGGAGATTCCGGCTCGGGCAGAGCCTGCGCCCCAAACTCACTCACCAACCCGGGCAGGAGCTCCCCGAAATCGGACCACTCTCCCTCTCGCCAGCCCCGCCAGAGATGCTGGTCGAACTCCCCCGAGGCGGCGAGGGCCAGGCGAGTCGGATCGAGCTCCTCCAGCGTAGAGCGAATCTCCTGATCGATGGTGTAGTTCTGCCGAATCGCGTGGACATCCCCCAGATCCTGGTTGGCCTCGATCCAAGGCGGAGAGTGGTGGCCCCCCCAGAGCATGATCGAAGTTCGGTTGCCGAGCAACCCGACCATCTCCGGTAGCTGAGAGCGCACCGCGTTCTCGAAAAAACGCTTCTCATTGGCCGAGGCGTGGTAGGCATAAGAGCGAGTGAGGGGAAAATCGGCGATCACCAATATCCCTGCCTCGTCGGCCAGGCGATAGAACTCCTCGGGCAGGATATGGCCGGAGATGCGGAGCAGGTCAATGTTGGTCTCCTTGGCCAGCTGAAGATCGCGGCGGAAGAGCTCCTCGTTCAGATGATCAAGCTGCAGGCTGGGGGCATAGGTCGCCCCGCGCAGGAAAAGCGGTACCCCATTGACCATTACCCGCCAGCCAGCCGCTCCGGCCTCCACCACCACATCGTGGAAGCCGAAGCGCTCCTCCACCCGGACCGATTCTCGCCCTCGATTATGAATGGCGACCCGGACGGTGTAGAGCGGCTGCTCGCCCAGCCGCCAAGGCCACCACCGCTCAACGCTGGTCACCGGCAGGGCCAGCTCTATGCTCTGATGAGCCCCCCCGGCCAGGCTGAATTCCCGGCGCAGACGCAGCGGTTGGGCGACGTTGGGGCCCTCGACTTCGATCTCCACCTCACTCGGCATCTTCCGACCATCCAGGCTGCGCGCCTGGACCTCGATCTCCAATCGGCCGGCATCGCCCGCCTCCAGGCGAGGTTTGATGCGCAGCCGATCGATAATTACCGATCCGGTGTACTCCAGCCAGACCGGCTGCCAGAGCCCGATCGGCACCTCCCACCGATAATTCGAGGGCAGGCTGAACCAGGCCGAGTCGGGATAGGGACGCCCATCGCCGTCATTAAACATGCCCATTACATGCCGTTTGCGGGCGAGGTCGGTCTCGATTGGCGACTCGCAGCAAATCACCAACAGGTTGTCCTGGCGGAGGTAGGGGGTGAGATCGAAGCCGAAGGGAGCGAAATAACCGTAGTGAGAGCCTAAAAAGCGACCGTTAAGCCAGCAGTTGGCGGCCAGAAAAGCCCCTCCGATCCGCAAAATAACTCGACCGTCGTGATCTGGCCGGGGGAGGTGGGCACGGTACCATAGCGCCGACCGGCCGGCCCGTGCCCACTGCTGGGCGGGGACGGCGATCGGCTCCCATCCCTCTCCTCGGCCATGGGGCAGCCCCTCCCCCTCGCCCTCTCCGAGCGGCAGCCAGAGCGCCTCCCAACCGAGCACCGGCTGGGTC
>JBOHUW010000250.1:0-3342 GCA_050734895.1 Candidatus Dormibacteraceae bacterium
ACAGAAAAGAGAGATTTTGGATCTCGGGCCAAGCGCTCCCCTAGTGTTTCCTACCTCTTCAGTACGCACCGTCTATGAGCCCTCGGCCGACCGCTTCTACAAGTTCAGCCTGAACGTACGGCTGACCAACTGTTGGCGTAAACATGCCTGGTATGAGCTGATCGGCAGTATCGCGCTCAGCCGCCTCCTAAGCTCGGTATTCATCGAGCTTGATCGCTTACATTTTGGTGCGACGCTGCTGTTGGAACCAGCCTACCGTACCGTCGACTTGAACGATCGGAGCTTAACCGAAGGGCTGGCCGTGGTCATCCGCGAGGGAGTGGAGGGCAAGGTTCGCCCAGGCGTCACTCCGCTGCTAGCGGCGGCAATTGCCGACCAGCATCAGGCCAGCCGAGCGGCCATCGCCAATCTTTTGGAGCGGGGAGATAGGTGTTTTGGCCATGCCTTGAAATGGTGGGAGGCTTATATCTCTCGACTGATTCCACCGGTATTGC
Organism: Candidatus Dormibacteraceae bacterium; assembly: GCA_050734895.1. Lineage (GTDB taxonomy): Bacteria > Chloroflexota > Dormibacteria > Dormibacterales > Dormibacteraceae > JBOHUW01. The sequence continues at coordinate 495 of JBOHUW010000250.1, forward strand.
ATGCCTACTTCGGCCACGGGGTGGTGCTGGAGCCGCACCTGCAGAATGTCCTGGTCGGAGTAACCGCCGATGGGATGCCGGTTCAGATGATCTTCCGTGACCTGGAAGGAGTTAAGCTGCTTCCAGAGCAACATTCAGCAATCCTCGACGAGCTGCCGCCTCGAGTTCGGGCAGCTCTCAGCTATAGCCCCGAGCAAGGCTGGAAGCGGGTCGTTTACTGTTTGGTCGTCAACCATCTCGCCGAGCTGGCGGCGGCAATGAATGAGGTTCAGCCGGGTATTGAACGCAGGCTGTGGTCGGTGGCCCGAGAACACTTCCTTGAGTGTGCTAATTACTACGACTGGCCATTTCAGCTGCGCGAACTGCTGGCCGGCGTGCCACTTCCGGCCAAAGCCAATCTGCGGACCCGATTTCTTCAGGCCGCCGACCGCGATGCAACTTATGTTTCGGTCGCCAATCCGCTCGGGGATCGATCGTTTTCCTCGTGATCGAGTTACCTTCTCCGGTACGCCAGCTGGCATTGCAATTAGCCGGCGAGCAGAATTGCCTGCCGGCCTATGTGTATGATCTCGCCGGGCTGGCCGAGCATGTCCGCCGCATTCGGATGGCTCTACCCGCCGAAGTTGAACTCTTCTATGCGGCCAAGGCGAATTCAGAGATAGAGGTGCTTGATGTCCTCGCCGGGCTGGTCGACGGCTTCGAGGTCTCGTCCGGGGGCGAGTTACAGCACTGTTACCAGGTTGCACCGGGTAAAAAATTGGCCTTTGGCGGCCCGGGCAAGCGGCGAGAGGAGCTGGAGCTTGCGCTGCGACTCGGTGTCGACCGTCTACACGTGGAGAGCTTGCACGAGCTGCGGATGTTGGTTGCGCTGACCGGGACCATCGCTGCTGACATACTCCTGCGGATCAACTTATCGGGAGCGGTGAGCGGAGCCGTCCTAGCCATGGGGGGAGGCCCCACCCCTTTTGGCCTGGATGAGGGGGGGCTGGAGGCGGCGCTGGATATTTTGGCCGTCTCTCCGCAACTCCGTCTGCGGGGGTTACATGCCCATCTGGCCAGTGGTCTCCAAGCCCCGGCTTTACTACGGGTGGCATCGAGGGTGGTGGAATTTGCTCGCAAATGGAGTGGGGGACATGGGATCCAGCTTGAGGAGATCAACCTCGGTGGGGGAATGGGGATAGATTATGAGGACCCACAGAGTTGTTTTGATTGGATCACCTTCGGTGATGGTCTGAAGCAGCTGATCCGACCTGGCGAGCAACTGCGTATCGAACCTGGACGAGCAGTGACCGCCTATCACGGCTGGTATCTGACTCAGGTTTTAGATCTGAAGCGCAATCATGGTGAACTCTTTGCGGTCGTTCATGGTGGAACTCACCACCTGCGGACTCCGGCAGCCAAAGGCCACAGCCAACCTTTCGTCATAGTCCCGATTGAGGCTTGGCCCTGGCCTTGGCCACGGCCTCAGCTTTCCATACCGGAGGCCATAACCGTGGTCGGCCAGCTTTGCACGCCCAAGGATGTCCTCGCCCGGCGGGTACAAGTATCACGGCTTCAAGCCGGTGATGTGCTGGCCTTCGCAATGGCCGGAGCCTACGCCTGGAACATCTCCCACCACGATTTTCTGATGCATCCGCCCCCGGGTTTTAGGTATATCCAATTAAGCAAGGAAAGGATTTCTCGAGGGTCACATTATCACCGATGAAATGATGCCCTGGAGCGTCGGGCTCACAGTTTAGGCTTTGATTCGGCCCAAGCCTATATTCGCGTGTGGGCTAAAGCGGAGGCAGATGGACGTAAACTCGACTTCGATGGCAAGGCGGTCACGCTTAGCTCTGAAGCTAATGAACGATATTCCCGTATGATTGCTGAGCTCGACGCGGAAAAGCAGTCCGGCAAGGTCAAGGCGTAATGCCTTCCCATCACTTCCAGCTGATCGACGTCTTCACCGACCAACCGCTTCTGGGGAATCAACTGGCCGTATTTCGTCACGGCGAGCTGATCCCAGAAGCCTTTTTCCAACCCATCGCGCGAGAGATGAACCTCTAATCGGTGGGAGGGCGATACACAGGCCCTGTTTGAAGCCCTCGGGATAGGGAATCGATCCTGCCAGTAGAGGTCTATGACAACGGCCCCTCTGATCTGGCCTATCCCGAAGATCCGGCGACCGGTTCCGCCGCCGGTCCGCTGGCAGCGCATCTATTTCGGCATGGCAAGATAACCTCGGGACAGCAGATCACCATCTCTCAGGGCGAGGAGGATTACAAGTACTTCAGACAGAAACGATACGGATGGACAGCGATGCCGAATTGAGCAAGGCCCGCAAATCATCCGAATCGCTGGTCAATACCACCGCCTGCGTAACGCTCTCGGCAAACGCGGCGACAACAGCATCTGCCGCTGATATACTGCCCGCTCGACCAGTGGCGGTACGTAATCGGGCGGCAGAGCGGGCAAGCAGCTCATCGACTGGGCGAATCTGACACATCCGAAGTAGTTTGTTGACCTCATAATCCCGCCGATGATCTCCAGTCAGCGTCTCAGCAAGAATGATGGCTGGCAGCTGGGGCGGCCACTGACCGTGAGATCGCAATTCGACCAGTTTGGCCCGTTGCCCAGCCAGCGCACTCACTCCACCAGCATCTAGGATCAGTGTCAAGCCGATCGCTGCTGGGGCAGTTGATCAAACGCACGATCAGCCCACTGTTTGGCTTGCATACGTTCGGCAGCCGGAATAGGGCCCAACTCCACTTCCAACTCGGAGAGATAGGCATCAAGCTCGGCTTGTTTGGCATGTCGATCTAACTCGTCAGCAACTGCGGTTTGTGCCAAGCGAGAGATGTTGAGT
>JBOHUW010000251.1:0-3340 GCA_050734895.1 Candidatus Dormibacteraceae bacterium
GGCTTCGGGCGAACTCTAGGAAGCCAGCCTCATCGTTGGGCGGGTAGTCGCAATACCCGGCCAGGGTGACCAACCATCGCTTTCCCTCGATCGGAAGTATGAATCCGGCTCGCGTCATCGACGGGGGCTTGGAAGTAATCTGGAGCGCCTTCCAATCAGCTTCCGGTATAGGGTGTATTTTATAGTAGCGACTCGCATAGCCGAGATGGGAATTGATGACAACCTCTTTCGGCTGGGGATAGCCGAGACCCTCTAGCCATTCCGGCGCCTTGGACCCACGCCCGCTGGCATCAACCACCAGGTCGGCCTCCAACGAAGTCATAACTTTAGTGCCTTTCTCTCTCAAGAGCACGCCCGTGACCCGCGAGGCGTCGGCGGATGGAGCCAGCCCAGTCGCCTCGCGCCGCTCCAGCACACTGACTTGGGGAAGGCGCAATGTTCGCTGACGGACCGCCCACTCGATCAGTTCGCGGCTCATTGCCAGCAGAGGCAATCCTTGGAAGCGATTCGACCAGCCAGCGACCGTGAGCGATAGGACGTCGGCACCATCCAGGGGGACTGCTCCCTCGGTCGCCAGCTCTGCCTCGAGACCCGGGAAGAGCTCCTCCATTACCTCCAATCCCCGCTTGAGGAGAGCGTGGGCGTGCCGAGATTGGGGGACTCCATAACGGAATTCGGGACCCTCCGGCAGTTGGTCCCTCTCCACGATCGTGACACGCTCGAAGTAATCGGAAAGCACGCGGGAGGCAAACAACCCGGCCATGCTGCCCCCGATCACAACCGCATGGTCACCGCCTTTCGCGCTTCTATTGAAAGCTAATTGTCCCATCTGACTCCTCGCTAAAGGCTACGACATGAATCGTCCCGGCGAAGGGCCTACTAAACCTCCGAGATCACCGGCAAAATCATCGGTCTCCGTCCAGTACGCTTCAGAATCAACCGGCTCAGGGTGCGGTGAACCAACTCCTGTAAAACGGTAATGCTCGGCCGATGGCGGCCTCCCCCCTTCAGGGCGGCGATCACCGCGGCACGGGCTTCTCGCTCCAACTTGGCGGAAAGCTCGGGATCGATCACTCCTCGAGAGATCAGCTGCGGTCCCATCCGCAGCTGTCCTCCTTCGCGCTGCACTCCCATCGCCGCCACCACAATTCCATCCTGGGCCAAGTGTTGGCGATCCCGGAGAACCACCTGCTCAACATCGCCAATGCCCAGGCCATCGACAAAAACCAGCCCCGAAACATTCTCCTCGGTCACCCGCCAGCCCCCGTCGTCAAATTCAACCACTCGGCCATCGTTCAACACCCGGATACGATCATCGCTGATTCCACACTCCCGCGCCAATTCGGCATTGAGATGGAGCTGTCGATACTCACCGTGAACCGGCACGAAGTAGCGCGGTCGAACCAATCCCAGCAGCTCCTTCAGCTCTTCTCGACAGGCGTGGCCGGAGACGTGAACTTTATCTTTCTCCCCGGCGAAGACCCGCTCCACTCCGTTGCGGTAGAGATTGTCGATGGTATGGTTGACCGTCCTTTCATTGCCCGGTATGGGCCGGGCCGAGATCACCACCCAATCGCCTGAGCGGACATTGATCGTATGGTGCTCCATCGCTGCAAAGCGAGCCAGAGCTGACATCGGTTCACCCTGACTGCCGGCGGTGAGCAGGACCAGCTTGGGGTTATTGTTCGCCTGCTCGATCTCCACTATCATCCCCTCCGGTACGGTAAGATGGCCAAGCTCTCGGGCAGTATGAAAGGTATTACGCATACTGCGCCCGGTTACCGCCACCTGGCGCCCGTATTTTTCGGCCATGCTGATTACCCGCTGCATGCGGTGGATGTTGGAGGCGAAGCTGGCAACGATGATCCGCCCCGGGGCCTGCTCGAAAATCCGCTCAAAGGTGGGCTCCAAATCACGCTCCGAGCCACTCCGACCCGCCCGCTCAGCATTGGTTGAATCACCGAGCAGCAACAGCACCCCCTTGTCACCCAACTCGCGGAGGCGAGCCAAATCGGTGCCGTGACCGTAGGGCGGGTCCTGCTCCAACTTGAAGTCGCTGGTATAGAGCACCACCCCAACCGGAGTCTCAATCGCCAAGGCCACCGCATCCGGGATGCTATGGGCGACGGCTACCGGCTCGAGGCAGAAGGGACCGAGCTGAATCTTCTCCCCCACTCCAACTTCATGGAAGTTAACCCGCCCCAGCAAACGGTGTTCCTGCAGCCGAGGCTTGGTCAATCCCAAGGTCAGACGAGTTCCGTAAACTGGGATGTTGGCCCGCTTGAGCAGGAAGGGCAGCCCTCCGATATGGTCCTCATGACCGTGAGTTAGGAAGACGCCAAGCACCTCTCTTCCCTCTTCAAAGATATAGGAGACATCGGGCAACACCAGATCCACCCCTAACATCTCCTCATGGGGAAACATCAGTCCGGCGTCGACCAACAATACCTTCCCCTCCCACTCCAGGGCCCACATATTGAGCCCCACTTCACCGAGTCCGCCGAGCGGAATGTAGCGGAGTTTGGGGTTCACTGCGGGAGCCTCAGCTGTTCGATACCGGCGGCTGATTGACCACCCTGTCCGGTGGGTTCAGATGAGGCGGCAGGGGAATCGGTTCCCGCCTCGGCAGCTCTTTTATTGGTTGACAATACTTCCTCCAGATAATTCTTGACCCGGTCGAAATCGCGCTCCAATTCCCCTACCAGAGAGGGGTTGTGGAGGGCCGCCGCCGGATGATAAACGGGCATAAAAGCAACTTCCATTCGGTGGAAGATCTGACCGTGAACCCGTGAGATTGGTCCCACTCCGGGGAGCATTCGCTCCAGCGCGTGACGACCCAAAATCACTACTGCCTTCGGCTGCACCAGCTTGAACTGATGCCTGAGGTAGGGTAGACAGGTCTCGGCCTCCTCCGGACGGGGATCTCGGTTCTGGGGTGGCCGACACTTCAGGACATTGCTGATGAAAACCTTCTCTCGATTCAACCCGATCCTCCCCAGCAGGGTATCCAGCAGTTTGCCGGCAGGCCCGACAAAGGGCTTGCCCTGGATATCCTCCTGATGGCCGGGAGCCTCGCCGACCAGCATCACCTCGGCCTCGATCGAGCCCACTCCGGGGACGGCCTGAGTCCGACTCTGGTGCAGCGGACAGGCGATACAGCCCAGGATTTGGCCGTGCAGCTTAGTTAGAGTCTGCCTTCGCTGTTCTGGGTTGGCCGGAGTTATTTCGGACACCTGCTCATAGAGATTACCCCACTAGTGTACTGACTCAGAAGTTTGGCGAGAGATTGGGCTTCCAGGTGGTGCAGCCAGGCCGCCGATGCCGAGCACCGCAGGGAGCG
>JBOHUW010000252.1:0-3337 GCA_050734895.1 Candidatus Dormibacteraceae bacterium
GTGTAGATCTCTGCTGTTCCCTCCAGTGGGGTAGTGACAGCGTTGGGTTGAGGGCGATTCAGGTCGAGATCGACGATTATCAGCTCCTCTTCAAAAGAGGAGGCGTGGGCGAGCAGCTCACCCTGAGGGCCGGCAATCAGACTGTTGCCGTCGAAGACCAGCTCGTCCTGTCCCCCCACCATGTTGACCCAGAGGAGGGGGGTGTTAGTGGCCCTTGCCCGGTCACGAATCATCGCCTCTCGCTCGAGCCTTTTGCCGGCGTGGAAGGGTGAACCGTTGATATTCACCAGCAGCTCGGCGCCGGCCCTGGCCTGGGCGACAATTGGACCTTCGGGGTACCAGGCATCCTCGCAGATGGAGATGCCCAGACGGAGATCGTCGAGTTGGAAGAGGGAGCCGGGGCGGCGGCCCGGCTCGAAATAACGCCGCTCGTCGAAGACTCCGTAGTTGGGGAGGTGGAATTTGTGATAAATCCCGAGCAGCCGACCAGCCGAGGCCAGGAAGGCGGCGTTGTAGAGGTGTTGGTCGCCGGGATCAACGAAGCCCCCAATGACCGCGATTTGCTGGCTGGCTTGAACTATTTCATCCCGAGCGCTCAGATTGGCTCGGACAAATGAAGGCTTGAGGACCAGGTCTTCAGGGGGATAGCCAGTGACGGCCAGTTCGGGAAAGACGACTAGATCGCAACCTTCCGCTCGGGCCTGGGCGATCCAGGCGATCATCTTTTTGACATTGCCGCTTAGATCTCCGACAGTGGAGTTGAACTGGGCCAAGCCAATGCGCATTTGTATCACAATAGATTCACGGTCAAATAAAGGAGAAAATCATGCAAAAAATTGTTCCGAATTTATGGTGTGACCATAACGCAAAACAAGCGGCGGACTTTTACGTCTCGACATTTCCAGATGGGAAAATTAACGCCACGTCGTATTACCCGGATAGTAGCGAAGAAGGCTTGGCCGATTTTCAGGCGGACCTGGCCGGTAAAGAGCTGACAGTTGATTTTGAGCTGGCCGGCTACCGCTTTATCGTCATCAACGCCGATCGGACGTTTACGCCCAACCCGTCGATTTCGTTCTTTTTTACTTGTAATAGCAAAGAAGAAACTGACGCTTTGTGGGCAAAATTGTCGGACAGCGGTAAAGCGCTCATGCCACTGGATAAATATCCATTTTCGGAATACTATGGCTGGGTGAAGGATAAATTCGGTTTCAGCTGGCAGTTGATTTTGAATAATCCCGCTGGCGACTGGCGGCCAAAAATTGTGCCATCACTAATGTTTGCCCAAGAAAATGTTAATAAGGCTGAGCAAGCGATTAATTTTTACACCTCCATTTTTCATGACGCAAAAAGCGGCAACCTAGCTCGTTACGAAAAAGCTACCGGTCCCGCTAAAAAGGGTTCGCTGGCCTACGGCGATTTTCAGCTGGAGGGTGAGTGGTTTGCGGCGATGGACAGCGGCGTCGACCAGGATTTTACTTTCAGCGAAGCGATTTCGCTGATGGTAAACTGCCAGACCCAAGCCGAAATTGATGATTTGTGGACTAAATTATCCGCAGTGCCGGAAAGCGAACAATGCGGCTGGCTGAAAGACAAATACGGCGTGTCCTGGCAAATCACCCCAGCCAACATGGATGAACTTATGAAAACCCCCGGCGCCTTCGCTCGCATGATGAAAATGCACAAACTCGACATCGCCGGATTGCAGAGCGAGTGAGTAGCTCGGCCAGTGTGGATGGATGTTTCTGGTAATACGGAGCAGGGCTTTTGTGATACGGTAGACTGATGATCAAATCACTTCGAATGGATTCGACCATGCTTGATCGAGTGAAACGGGCGGCTACCATCAAGAAAATGACTGTTTCAGAGTTTATGAGAGATGCTATCGACGTTCGAAGCAAAGAAGCCTTGGAGGATGAACAGGCTTCATTTCACGAGCTGGCTCGACATTTTATTCTTCCGGCCAGAAGCGAAAATGGAGTTAGAGCAGCTGATATTAATATTGGAGATTTGATCGAGGCTAAACATAACCGAATAGTGGAAAAATATCGGCAGAGGTCAGGCCCTAAGCGTGAAACAACTTCTAACTGATGCCAGCGCTCTGATTGCCTATCTGGTATCTGAAGAGGACGGACATGATCAGATTGTCGAATTTTTGACAATACAAAGAGTACAGTGCATAACAACTGGTCCTGCTCTTGCCGAAGCGATGCACATGCTGCGGAAATTGCAGGGATATCCAGGTCAAGAAGCACTCTGGGGACTCCGAACCATCGGCTTAATGGAGATCGCCAAACCCAATTGGGATCGCTCTGAGGCGCTTATGAATCAATATAACGACGTTCCAATGGATCTAGCCGATGCGACTTTGGTGGCCCTGGCCGAGCAATTAAACCAGGATATTATTTTAACTCTGGACGACGATTTTTTCATTTATCAAATTCAGCGGGGCCATAATGCCAAGCCCTTCGTAGTGGTCCCTTCTGTTAAAAATTGAGTGGTGAACTTCTTCGATCGGCTACGCTTAGCCATAACTGAGCGGCAGAGTCACCTCTGCGTGGGGCTGGATCCTGACCCCGAGCGAATTTCTGGGGGGGCCAGCGGGGCGCTGAAGCATTGCCGGGAGGTGGTCCGTCAGACCTCCGACCATGTCTGCTGCTACAAGCCGAACGCCGCTTACTGGGAGCAATACGGGGCGGCTGGTTGGGAAGCACTCGCCGAACTTCGGGCGATTATTCCCCCCGGCATTCTGTTGCTCTACGATGCCAAGCGGGGCGATATCGGTTCGACCATGCGAGCCTACGCCCGGTCTAGCTTCGAAAACCTGAAGATGGATGCCATGACCGCTCAGGCTTACGGCGGGCTGGACTCACTGGCGGAAATCACCACCAATCCCAGCCGAGGGATTTACATCTGGTGCCAGAGTTCCAACTCCGGCTCGGCCGACCTTCAACAACGCTCGCTGGATGGAGCTCCGCTCTGGCTGCGGGTGGCTGAGCTGGCTGAGCGAGCCAACCGAAACGGGAACATAGGACTAGTCGCCTCAGCCACCTACCCAGAGCAGATAAGTAGGCTTCGTGCTCACACCAAGCTGCCCTTCCTGATCCCTGGAGTGGGCGCTCAGGGTGGCGATCTTCGAGCTTCAATCGTTGCCGCCTGGAGCGGCGATCCGGCCTCGACTTTGATTCCAACCAGTCGTGCCATCCTCTACGCTGAGCAACCGGGAGCCGCAGCTGCCGCACTCCAAACCAGCATCAATGAGGTGATCAATAGCTTGTGAATGGAAGCTTGAATCGGACTCTCACCCTGGAGGGACACATTATCGATTCACTAACCC
>JBOHUW010000253.1:0-3336 GCA_050734895.1 Candidatus Dormibacteraceae bacterium
CCCCACGGCTTTACCATTCGGTTGGTCGACATGGGTGATCACCAGGCAGTTGAGCAGGAGCTAGCCTTCGGTCCGGCAATTCTATGGACCGAGAGTCCGAGTAATCCGCTGCAGAGAACCTTCGATTTGAAGGGATTGGCTAAGCTGGCGGCAAGCGCCAACTCTTGGCTGGTGGTGGACAACACCTCTGCCACCATCGCTTTGCAACGTCCGCTGGACTGGGGAGCCACCGCCTGCGTTTACTCTCTGAGCAAGGCCACCTCCGGTCATTCCGACGTCATCATGGGGCTCCTCTCGACCCGAGATGCTCAGCTGCTGGAGCGAGCCAAACTGTGGCGTTCCTTTACAGGTAATATTCCCGGCCCTTTCGAGGCTTGGTTGGTTCTGCGCGGAGCGAAGACTCTGGCCCTGCGGATGGAGCAGCAATCGAAGACCGCCCTGGAAGTGGCCAGATGGTTGGCCGGTCATCCAGCTGTTGCTCGAGTCAATTACCCGGGCCTTGACCCAGGCTTACATCTGGAACGCCAGATGCCCAAGGGATGGGGTAGCCTCCTCTCTTTTAAGATTGTAGGGGAGGTAAAGACGGCCGATGCAATAGTTAGTTCAGCTCAATTGATCACGCCAGGGACCAGCTTTGGGGGCATTGAATCAACCTGGGAACGCTTCGAGCGATGGTCAAACGAGGTCAATGCACCGCCTAACCTGATCCGACTCTCGGTGGGATTGGAGCCAGCCTCCGAGCTGATCGAGGATATTCGGCAGGCGTTTCAGAAAGGCGGGCTAATGTAGGGGCAGATACGATCATACTTAATAACATGGAATTACAGCTCGGCCTCAGCATTGATGCCGAAAAATTGGCCGCCTTCTGTCGAGAGCACTCGATTCGGCGTTTGTCGGCTTTTGGCTCAGTGCTGAGGGAAGATTTTGGCCCGGAGAGTGATGTTGATCTACTGGTTGAGTTCCAGGATGGAGCCGTGCTAGGACTATTTAAACTGGCCGGGATGGAGCTGGAACTCAGCGAGCTTTTCGGTGGCCGAGAAGTTGAGCTGCGTACATACTATGACTTGAGCCGATATTTCCGGGATAAAGTTCAGGATACGGCAAAGAACCTATATGCCGCAGCCTGATGATCGGGCACGGCTGCTCCATCTTATAGAGGGCGCCGAAAAAGCTATTGCCTTTGCTGCCAATCGATCACGGAAGGACCTGGATGAAGATGAAACTCTTCGGCTGGTCTTAACCAAGCTCGTAGAGATCGTAGGAGAAGCGGCAAAACAAGTAAGCGATTCAACCCAAACAGCTCATCCTGAAATTCCTTGGAAAAGGATGGCCCGAACGCGAGACCGGCTCGTCCATCACTACTTCGATATAAATTTGGATATCCTCTGGGATACTGTAAATGACGATCTCCCGATGCTCCTCAAAGCCGTCAAGCAAATCCGAATCGATCAGGTTTAGATCACTCCAACGACGCGAGCGGCACGAAGTAGGGCGACGCAGGAGCCGCTGTGCTCGATCTCCCCGTTCAGAGCCAACTCGACCGCAGCGCTGAGGGGTAGGCGCTGGAGGATCAGGTCCTGCTCATAGGGCTCCAAGTGCGGTTCAACCTCGGTCAACTGGCGGGCCAGAAAGAGGTAGACAATACCCGTGAAGGTGGCGTGAGGCCGAACTTGGCCGAGTGAACTCCAAATCGAAGCCGTCAATCCGACTTCCTCGGCCAACTCTCGGGGCGCCGACTCCTGCGGCTCCTCCCCCTCCTCCAATGAACCGGCACAAACTTCCCAGGCAGTGCCTCCCCAGGCGTTTCGCCACTGTCGCACCAGAGCGGTCGATCCGTCCTCATAGAAGGGCACTACCATGACGCTCGCCGGCCCCTCGATCACGCTCTGCTTACCAATCACCCCCCCGGGCCACTCCAGCGTGTCCTGGCGGAGGGTGAAGCGGCTCGCCCGGCCGATCTTTCGCTGATCCAAACAGCGCATCGGAGGGTGAGAATCGTGTTCTAGCATGGTTGGGCCATATTCAGCTATTAGTCATCATCGCCGCGACCGATGCCACAGCAGCGGCAATTCGACGCGGGTCACGCACCGGATCCATCGGCGAGCGCTCGGTCAAATGGCGCTGCATACTTTCCAACAGCTCGGGATGCTCATCGATGAAGGCGGTGGTCAGTTGGCCGGCCTGGAAGTCCGGGCACTCCAGAATCGCCTGGTGGTAAGGCAGGGTGGTTGCCGGACCGGCCAACACATACTCTCTCAACGCACGCTGACCGCGAGCCACTGCCTCAGCCCGGTCGGCGCCATAAACGATCAGCTTGGCAACCAGGGAATCGTAGTAAGGGGGAATTTCCGAGCCTGGCCCGAAGCCAGAATCGATCCGCACCCCTGGGCCGGCCGGGGCTACCCATCGGCTGATTCGGCGCGGGTTGGGGATGAACCCCTGGGCCGGATCCTCGGCATTGATCCGCATCTCGATCGCATGGCCGCTCCACTTAATATCCTCCTGCCGGAAGGAGAGCGGTAGCCCGGCCGCCACCCGTAGCTGTTCTTTCACCAAGTCGATCCCGGTTACCGTCTCAGTAACCGGATGCTCGACCTGGAGTCGGGCGTTGACCTCCAGAAGGTAGAACTCTCCCTGGCTGAAGACGAACTCCACCGTTCCGGCGTTGGTATAGCCGGCTGCCCGAGCAGTGGTCACCGCCGCCTCGCCCATCCGCTTCCGGAGCTCACTGTTGATCGCCGGAGAGGGCGTCTCCTCCAGAATTTTCTGGTGGCGGCGCTGGATTGAGCACTCTCTCTCGCCGAGATGAACCACGTTACCGTGGTGATCGGCGATGATCTGTATCTCAATATGCCGAGGCTGGAGGATGTACCTCTCCACATAAACCGTGGGGTCACCGAAGGCAGCCTGGGCGGCGCTGCGGCAACTCTCTACCGAGCGTTCCAACTCCTCCTCGCGCTCTACCACCTTCATTCCGATCCCCCCCCCACCCCCAGAGGGCTTGACGATCACCGGAAATCCGATTTCCCGCGCACACCTCATGGCCTCCGAGGGATCCTGCAACGATCCACTGCCGGGAGGTAGCGGAACTCCATGGGCGGCGGCCAGCGCTCTCGCCTCCAACTTGGAGCCGAGCGCCCGCATCGCCGATGCCGAGGGGCCAACAAAGACGACACCTGCGGCGTCACAGCCCTCGGAGAATTCCGGCCGCTCAGAGAGGAAGCCGTAGCCAGGGTGAATCGCTTCCGCCCCAACCGCGACCGCCAGCTGAATGATCTTCTCCAGCTGGAGGTAGGAATCTGCCGCCGCCGGACCACCGATGCGGTGGGCCTCATC
>JBOHUW010000254.1:0-3297 GCA_050734895.1 Candidatus Dormibacteraceae bacterium
CGGCGGTCCTCTCCTCAATGGAAAGGTAGGCATTGCGTGAACTAAGAGCCAAGCCGTCGAAATCGCGGACAATTGGCAATATGTTGACCTCAACTCCCGTGTCCAGCTCCCGGGCCACTTTAGTAATCAAGGTTTCTTGTTGGGCATCCTTCTGACCGAAGTAAGCACTGTGCGGCCGACAAATATTGAAGAGCTTAATCACCACCGTAGCTACTCCCTCAAAGTGGCCGGGGCGGCTGGCTCCCTCCAAAATATTCCCCAGAGCACCAACATGTACCCGAGTGGTATTTCCGGGTCTGTGCATCTCCTCTGCAGCGGGCAGAAAGACGGCATCTATTCCGATCGAGTTCAATAAGGCGAGGTCCTGCTCGTGCTGGCGAGGATAGCGAGCCCAATCCTCCCGCGGCCCAAACTGCAGTTGATTGACGAAGATGCTCACCACCACTCGCTGATTCTTAACCCGGGCACGGCGAATTAGGGATAGATGCCCTTCATGCAACGCTCCCATGGTTGGGACCAGGCCGATGCTCTGACCATCGCATCGCCATTCTTCAGCGAGAGCGCGCATTTCGGAGATTTTTACAACGGTTCGCATCTGACTCCTCTAACTTTTAACTTTGAGGAGAGGAGAAAAAGTGTTCGGCAGAGGGGAAATTGCCCTCCCCCACCTCCCGGGCATACTGTCGCGCCATCCGCTCAACATCTGCCGCCAAGTTGCCGAACTGCTTAACGAACTTGGGCACTCGCGGAGATAAGCCGACCATGTCATGAAAAGCCAAAATTTGACCATCGCAATGTGGGCCGGCCACGATCCCCACCGTGGGGATACGCAAGCTAGCCGTCACCTCTTTGGCCAACTCGGCCGGAACTGCCTCTAGTACCAAACTGAAGGCGCCGGCCTGCTCCAACTGACAGGCATCAGCCAGGATTTGTTCGGCCGCCGTCCGCGTTTTTCCTTGGGCCTTGAATCCCCCCAGCTGGTGGAATTTCTGGGGGGTCAATCCGAGATGACCCATAACCGGAATCCCGCTCTCAGCCAGGCGACGAACCGTTTCAACAACCGCCATCCCCCCCTCCAGTTTGACCGCCTGCATCCCCCCTTCCTTGAGCATCCGCCCAGCCGTAGCCATCGCCTGTTCAGGAGATGATTCGTAAGACATAAAAGGAAGGTCGCCAACCAACAATGCATTTTTAGCTCCACGGGCGACCGCCCGGCAGTGGTGGAGCATCTCCTCCACGGTCACCGGAATAGTCGTCTCATAGCCCAACATGACCATGCCCAGAGAATCGCCAACCAAGAGCAGGGGGATCTCCGCCTGATCGAGGATCCGAGCGGTGTGATAGTCGTAGGCGGTGAGCATGGCAAAGCGTCGCCCTTCCTGCTTGAAGCGTTGAACTTCGGGAACTGTGATCATTTAGTTTCTACAAACAGCCTTCATCTGCTCTGAACTTCCAATCGGCGCTGGGCCAAGCAGTTCGATAATCTCTTCAGTTGTCTCAGCCACCGTTACCCCGGCCTCCCGAAAGGCTGCCTCTTTACTCGCCGCAGTACCTTTATTCCCGGTAACGATGGCTCCGGCATGTCCCATCCGCTTCCCCTCGGGAGCGGTCCGTCCGGAAATGAAGGCCACTACTTTCAGCCGGGTACCAATGGCCAGCAGCTCGGCCGCGCGCTCCTCATCCGAGCCCCCGATCTCACCGATTACCAGCAAATGAGTGGTCTCGGGATCGGCCTCGAAGAGCCGGATCGCATCGACAAAAGAGGTGCCGTTGATCGGGTCGCCCCCGATCCCCAGCACCGTTGACTGTCCCCAACCGGCGGCACTAAGGGCCGCCACTGATTCGTAAGTCAGGGTGCCAGAGCGAGAGACAATTCCCACCGGACCAGAGCTGGCAAAGCGCTGTGGAATGATCCCAATTTTGGCCTGACCCGGAGTAAGCAGTCCAGGGCAGTTGGGACCGATCATCCGCGTCTCTGGATAGCGGCGGAGAAAGGCCTTGACTCGGATCATATCCTGGATCGGGATTCCCTCGGTAATACAGACGATAAGCCGAATCCCTGCCGCCGCCGCCTCCATGATCGCATCCGCGGCTAGCGGGGCGGGGATGAAGATCCCGCTGGCGACGGCCCCGCTTTCGGCTACTGCCTCGGCCACCGTGTTGAACACCGGAACTCCGAGATGGTTGGTGCCCCCCTTCCCCGGACTCACGCCGCCGACCACGGTGGTTCCCATCATCTGCATCTGGGCAGTGTGGAAGGAGCCTTCGCGGCCGGTCATTCCCTGAACGATGACTCGAGTTTGTTGATTGAGCAAAATCGACATCTATCTGGTTAACTCCACTATTTTTTGCGACGCATCCCACCCACTGTTGCCGGGAGCGATGCCGTTTTGTTGCAATATTTCCCGTCCCTCCTCCTCATTAGTGCCGGAGAGCCGTACTACCAGGGGCAGCTTCATCTCCAGTCGGTCGCGGGCCTGGACCAGCCCTCTGGCTACCTCATCACCGCGGGTAATGCCGCCAAAAACGTTGATCAGCACTCCCCGTACATTGGGGTTACTGAGGATGATGCGGAGTGCGTTCTCCACCACCTCGGCCCGCGCTCCGCCGCCGATATCACAGAAGTTGGCCCCCCGTCCCCCGGCGCGCTGCACCATATCCAAGGTACCCATACAGAGCCCGGCCCCATTACCGATGATTCCCACCTCGCCGTCTAGCGAGACGTAAGCCAGGCCATGGCTGTGGGCTTCGGCCTCGTAAGGATCAGGAGCGACGGCCTCGCTGTAACGGCTGAGTAGCTCGGAATGTCGGAAGTCGGCGTTCTCATCGGTCTCCAACTTGGCATCACCCGCCACCAGCTGACCATCAACGGTGATCACCAAGGGGTTGATCTCCGCGGTTAGTGCATCGTATTGCGGGATCGCCTGATAGAGATTCTTGATCAGAGGGACCAGAGGTTTGACCCACCGCCCCAGGCCGGCTCGGAAGACCAGATCACGCAGCTCGAAGTCGAGTGGACCCGCCCAGGGATCGGGATGCAGACGGAAGATCGCTTTGGGCGACTTCTCGGCCACCTCTTCGATCTCCACTCCGCCCTCGGCAGAGAGCATCAAAATGTCCGCCCGCGCCTCTCGGTCGACGGTAAAGCCAAGGTAGATCTCGCGTTCGATGGCCAGCGCCGTCTCACAGTAAACCAACGGCACTCGATGGTCCTTGATCTTCATCCCAATGATCTGTTCGGCTGCCTGATAAGCTTCCTCGGCGGTGTTGGCCAACTTGATTCCACCAGCCTTGCCT
>JBOHUW010000255.1:0-3296 GCA_050734895.1 Candidatus Dormibacteraceae bacterium
TCGCATGGGAGCGCTCCTCATGCCTAATCGAGGCCAGAACATCATCAGTGCCTGGATCTCCAGTCGCCTTGCCATAAAGCCCCAGGACCTCATCGTCCTCGGCGGCCTCGCGGGCCCGCAGCATCAGCTCGATCGGAGCAACCCGGGCCTGGAGCCGAAGCCAGAGGGAGATGCGCACCGATGAAGGATCGGGAACGGCCACGCTCAATTCGGTCAGCCGCTTCTCAATCCGCCGGCGGTGAGCGCCCTCCGCGGCAGCAATCTTGGTCAGGATTTCCGACCGATCAGGGTCCGGCTCCCGTTCCGAGAGAACTTGATATACATATCCAGCCTCGACCTCCCCCCTCCAGGCACGAAGCAATCGCTTGATCGCTTGACGGGTAAAATCGGACTCGCTCATTTAATTGAGAGTACCCTGATTCCCCCCCTTCTTTCAGCTAGGCTTGAGTCAAATTAAAAGGGTGAGGAAGAAATGGACGCACCCTCTTAGCGGAGTCGATAAGATGTACCGGTGGCGGCAGAACTTAACCACCTACTTTCTGGAGGCTCGGGCACCTCGGGAGTGGACGGCTCCAGTGAGGGTGGCCGTCTCTCCACCAGCCGGCTCGGTTCGATTCTCTCTCTCTACTCTGCTGCCCTCCTCCAGGAGCTGCGCCGCCAAGGATGTGGCAATCAGCTGAGTGTGGCCCCTTCGCTGCGCGGAGGTCGATGGGTTATAGAGGTTACTCACCAGGGAACGATCCCCAGATGGATGCCTGAGCTGTGGCAGGGCCACCGGGTGGTGCTTCGAGAGACAAATTTAGCTAATCCGGCGGGTAGTTGAATTGGCTCAGTTTGGTCTTCACTCAACCGTACGCGAGGTAGTCGAGGGCTTTCCGCAGGGCCGCGACCTTCTCTATGAGCACGGTTATGAAGTGGGAGAGGCATTTATTGACGGGCTCTCCCAATGTCAAAGCCTTCAATTTGCTGCCAGATCGGGAAGGCTGCGCGATCTGGAAGGGTTGTTGCAGCAGTTGAACGGTGGAGTTCACGTCTAATGTTCGGGACCCCACGATCAGCCCAAAAGTCCGGCTGCAGCTGCGGACGATCACCGGAGGAGGTCGCGGTTACCTCGCTGCGCTCGATCTCAGGCAGTTACCGCTCCTACCGTTGTGCCTGCGGATCCGCCTGGACCGAGCGTTCGGACCCACCCGAGCACTGGATAGAGGGCGATCGACCCTCGCTACGCGAATTTCATGAGCAGCTTCAGGCTATGCATAGAGAGTTCAAGTAGAATCAGGAATTAGATTTTCCGGAGTAGCTCAATCGGTAGAGCAGGCGGCTGTTAACCGCAAGGTTGTGGGTTCGAGTCCCTCCTCCGGAGCCATCTTTTAAACTTGAAATAGGCTGTTTTGGCTGAAAGACAAAGACAAAATTAAGGTTTCTGGTCACGAAATGGTCACAGAGCGATTAAAGAAGGTTTTTGGAAGCTAGTTTTTGCCCTTGATTTATCCTCTTGATCTCTCGAATTTCCTTCAATTCAGATGTCTCTCCCGCAGCACAACCGCAGTAGCTGAGCAACAACAACTCTCCTGTTGTACGGTGATGACCTCAAGAAAACAACGGGCAAGCCAGTCGGCCTGCCTCGGGCCGATCTCCTTTATTTGCGACGTAGGCAGATGAGATTAACCCAGGAAGGATTGGCCTACGTCACAATTGCTTTTGCGGCCAAGTAATCCAGTGACTTTTGGAACCCGATGAATACTGGTCTCCAAAGCACTCACCTTCATCAGGCCAACCGTTCAAGATCGCTGCTTTATTGGTGGTGGTCGTTCGATATGTTGGCGTGTCTCCCTACGTCCAAAACGCAGTCCAATTAAGCTACTTCCACCCTTGGGGCCGCTTAAGGATCTATCAACCCCACCGTAGTATCGAAGAAGCCTTTCTCATGGGTTTGAGAGGGTGGAATGATATCCACCAGCTCCCAACCGTCGTCCCCATAATTGGCCAGATCACCTAGCATATATCGGTCGTTCGCCGAAGACTTCTTCAGCTCTTCTATTCGATAATCCCAACAGACATAATTAATCATTGTCAGTTACCAGGATAGCCACTCATCCTCCTTTTTGGGGCGCTGCGGATTGGTGATTCTGGGCTAGTAAAAAGTTGCCGCTCAAGGGGCATGTCTTACGATCGGTCAACCTCGGACGATTTCCGCCAGCTAACGCTGAATGGCCAGGAGCGAAGTGCTTGATGGTGAAATGATTGCATCCATAAGTTCATTGTTCAGGGCCTAAAACGGGTCTTTTTTCTGCATTATCAGACCAAGCTCCAATTCGATCAAGCGACTGAAGGATTTTTGCCAGCAGCATTCTTTGCTTTTCTAGCTCTCGTTCGAGAGCTTCGATCCGATCAGAGTTAGACCCCAGCTCATCTAATCGATCTTGATCGCCGGTCGCTTCCGGACTTCTTTCCGATTGCTTTTGCAGCTCTTGCTTAAGCTGTTCGACTTCGCTGTGAAGACTTACTAAATCAGCTTCGGGGACAGCGAGATCGGTCAGAGTTACTCCAGATGCTTGGCTAGCAGCGAAAAGAGCCCAAGCGGGGACAGTTTGATCGCCCTTTATCCACCTTCCTACGGTGGTTGCTTCGGGTGCATCGCCGGCTTCGGCCTTGAGTGCTCGAGTAAAAGCTGAGATATTTCCTTCCAGCCCGATAGCTCGCATGGCTCTTTTTACGACTGTGACTGCTTGTTGGTTTAACTCAGTTGCTGACATGCTTAATACGCAGGTTAAGGGCAAATTTGCAGCAACGGGAAGGTTAAACTCTCAAGTTTACCGCGTATGCGCTATATTAACTTGCATGCGATTAATTCGCAAGTATTTGCCGTGCAGAAGAATTGAGTTCTAAGCGGAAAAGGAGGTGGAGTTGATGGTTTGCACCTTTAGATGCTTATCGGCACCGGACGACGAGACAGGTCAAGACCATGTGATACCAGTAGATAAGCTAATCCGGGAACGAACCCTACAAGGATGGTCGATTTCGGAATTGGCGCAGAAATCAAGCGCAGGAATTGCCATGCTCAGCCAAATGCTGGTGAGCCGGCACGTGACGATGCAAACTCTGTCTCATTTGGTTTCAGTTTTTACCCCGCAACCACTCTCTCTGGCGCTTCGAGTACTGCCCCATGGAGAGGGAGCTGTCGTTCAAGCCAAGATATGGAAAATATGAAGCTAGATGTAGTCCTCGAAATAGAAGAAGGCGATCGGGTGCGAGCGAAGTACCTCTTCATGGACTCGATCTCCATCGAGTTCTTC
>JBOHUW010000256.1:0-3258 GCA_050734895.1 Candidatus Dormibacteraceae bacterium
CAGAATTGCCTGGTGCAATCCAGAGTCATCGGCCGAGATGGAGGTCGGATTGCCGCAGCTGAGGGCGAAGATTAACCCTCCGAGAAGGCCAATGCCTCGGCTAAGTTGATGTAACCCTCTAAAAGTGATTTGCCTAGTATGACTGCCTCTGCCCCAACTTGGTCAACTGCCCTCAGATCGCTGAGCCGACTCATACCTCCGGAGTAGATCAATCGATGTTGAGTACTTGGGCGTATCGATTCGAGGAGCGATAGGTCAGGCCCATTAAGGGTCCCATCATGTTCAATGCTGGTCAGGATTATTCCGGCCAACGGAGCCTCTGCCCACGCCTCTAGCAGCTGGCTAAGGCGCATCTCGCCTATTTCGGACCAGCCGGTAATCGCCGGTCGGCCCTGCTGCACATCAAGCGCGGCCAACAGTCGATCAGGATAAAGCTGGGCGATCTCGAGCAACAGCAATGGCTGGCGCACTGCGGTGGTACCCATAACCACGGCTTGAGCACCTGAAGCCAGCCATTGCTCAACATCCGCAAGGGTGCGGATCCCTCCTGCCACCTGCACCTCTACCCCCAACTCCGCGATAAGTTGAGAGATCAGGGCATGGTTACTGCCCTCTCCGCGAGCGGCGTCCAGATCCACTAGGTGAATTCGGTGAACCCCCGCCGCCATATACTCTCCCGCCAGGCTGAGTGGATCTTGCGAGTATGAGGTTTGCTGGTTAAAGTCGCCCTGTCGAAGGCGAACCACCTGCCCTCCCCGGATGTCCAGTGCAGGAATGATCAGCAATTTTTAACGTAGTGAGTGAAGTTTTTAGCGATAATTAGTGAATTGGAGTGGGATGGGAATCGAATCGTCTTCCTTGAGCGCCTGCATGATCGCTTGCAGCTCATCTTTACTCTTCGAGCTGACCCGCAGCTGGTCACCCTGAATTTTGACCTGGGCTTTGGCCGCTTTTGCTCGGACCCTCGATTGAAGCAGTTTGGCCGTCTCATCGTTGATACCGGCGTTCAGCTGAATTTCGATCTTGCCCCGTCCCTTCCCGACCAACGCTGCCTCTCCGACCTTGAAGAGCTTGGCCGAGAGCTGCCTCCGGGCAGCCTTCTCACGCAGCACCTGTACCGCGGCACGAGCCCGATCCTCGGTCGAAGATTCGACCACGATAATCTCCCCCTGGCGCTCGAAGGTGGTATCGGTCGCCTTGAAATCGAAGCGGGTGGCGACCTCCCGACGGGCCTGATCCAGAGCGTTGGTCAACTCCACCTCTGGATTGGTGGAGACGACATCAAATGAATACTCAGCCATCAGTGTACAAATGTGGCGGCGATCGCCCAAGCGGCTAACCCGACTCCAAGCAGTGCTGCACCGCCCATTACCACCGCGATTCCGAGCTGGCCAGAGCTTATCGGCTCCAGCCGCTCTCGTTTTTCTTGGGGGAGAGCGGAACGTTCAAATTATCGACGCCAGCCGCTTCTGCCTTAACCGCCAGCTTCTCCAAAATCTGCTCCCCTCCGAGGGGTAAAGTCGTTGCCCGTAAGTTGGCCAAGGCCGCCCAGAGGTTTTCCTGGTTACGTCCTAACTCGGCAGTTATCAGGTCCAGCGTTTTGAGGGCTTCACCCGAATGGTTTTCGGCGCGGAGATCAGCAATGATTCTGTAAAGAGTCGGCATCTCTATTCCCCATTTTTAACAGAATGAGTCATCTGAACGGTAGCGGACAACTAGAATAATTGAGGATGAAGATGGAGATTGACCTTAGCCAGCGCGCCCCGATCCGCCCTGAACACCCCAACACCTGGATTTTTTCGGACGGCAAAATTGCCCGTTATAACGACGTCCGCCTCGGAGTAATGACTCATGCTCTTCATTATGGAACCGGCTGCTTCGAGGGGATTCGTGCCTACTGGAACGGGGAGCGGAATCAACTCTTTCTGCTTCAGGCCGCGGCTCACTTCAACCGGCTCCGCGATTCGGCTCGGATTTTACGGATGGAGCTCCCTTACACCACCGAGGAGTTGATCTCGGTGACTAAGGAGCTGCTCTGCCTCAATAACTACCGAACCGATGTCTATATCCGTCCCTTGGTTTATAAATCAGCCGAGCAGATTGGAGTCTTACTTCATGGATTGACGGACGGCTGTCTGATCTACACCGCCCCCATGGGGGATTATGTCGATGTCGAACACGGTCTCCGTTGCGCGGTTAGCAGCTGGCGGCGACTCCCGGATGAGGCGCTGCCGGCCCGAGCCAAGGCTACTGCCTGCTATCTCAATTCGGCCTTGGCCAAATCAGAGGCGCTGGAGAATGGCTACGACGAATCGATCGAGCTGACCACCGATGGCCATGTCTCGGAGGGCTCAGCCGAGAATATCTTCTTGCTCCGGGAAGGAACTTTCATCACTCCCCCGGTCACCGATGACATTTTGGAAGGCGTTACCCGAAAGCTGGTTATGCATCTGATTCGGGAGGAGTTGAATATGCCGGTGATCGAGCGCAGTGTCGACCGAACTGAGCTGTACATTGCATCGGAAGTTTTCCTCTGTGGCACTGGAGCCCAGGTTTCCCCGGTGGTGGAGATTGACCGACGGCAGATCGGTGATGGAGGGGTGGGTGAACTGAGTCGAAAGCTCCAGAAGATCTACTTCTCGGCCGTTCGTGGTGATTCGGCCAAATACTCTGAGTGGTCGCTCCCAGTTTATTAATCGATCTCCTGCAGCACTTGGCTCAGTAACTCCTGAGCTGGGCCAAACTGACGCGTCACAATGAACTCTTCCGCTTGCGCAAGGAGTTCGGGAAGCTGACGAGAAGGGGTCCTGCTCAGGGATTGCTCGGCCAGCGCTGCTCGCACCTGTCCGATCGCCTGAGTAGCCGCAAGCAGCCCCCCACCCGGGTTGTCCAGCACGCTGCGCGCCAATTCGATGTGGCACCGCATCCACTCCTGGGGGATTACTTGAGGTTTAATCGCTTCCACTACAAGATGATCTTAACGCTTAGGCTGATCACCCTCTGAGGGGCCTCCCTGAATCGGTGACTTTGAGCCGAGCAGGGCGGAGAAGACGACCATTCCGGCCAGCCACCCCAAATAAGCTCCGATCAATCCAAAAATAGTCAAGAAGATGAGCATGGCAAGCAGTGAATCGGGCCAGAGACGGTGGTAAAGCTCCCAACCGGCGAGCAGCATAACCGCGAATCCTCCCAGACCGACTACTGCTCCTGCTATCGCAGCGCTTCGAATTCCTTCCATCGATTTAAATTCTCCAGGAT
>JBOHUW010000257.1:0-3254 GCA_050734895.1 Candidatus Dormibacteraceae bacterium
TTTTTTCAACGACATTTACAAAACTTGTTTTTTTAATGTTTTTGCTTCGACCCTCTTAACTGTCGCTGGTTAGGTGGGGGGTGGTAAGATTAGATGCTGTGGGGTGTAGCTCTGCATTCTCCCCATCTCGGTCACAAATACAACTGCGACCTTGACTAGCACCGGTCATAGGCTGCCAGACTGATCACATGGCGGAACTCGATGGCCAGCTGAGAACGACTGAGCAGCTGGCGACCCTGGCGATCGCCTGGCCTCTTCGACGGAGAGCGGGTCATATGGCCGCCGGGCGAAGTCCTGGCGGGAATAACCATGCGGCTGCTCGCCGATGCCCACTGCGAGACAACCACGATCCCGGTCCAACTTCACGGTCTACCGAAGATGGAAGCAGTATTCGCCACCAACGCCGCCATCCAGGTCAGGCCAATCACCGCAATTGATGAAGCGAGCTGGTCAACCGATCATCCAGCAGCTGCAGGAGGAGTACAGAGAGATCACTCCCGAGGTTGTGTAAAAGTGGAGTAACTATTCAGGTAGGGCGTCGGGTAAGTGGAGCAGGAGCAGGCATTGCATCGCTCCGCCTATCCTGAACAGTTAGAATAATAAATGAAAGCTCCAGTGGGCCCCTGACTTTTTGGTCATATCGCCGGAACTACGATTAACCAAGGCATTGTCGCATTGTCCTCATAGGCCCTGAGCTTGGTCCCTTTCCATTTTAAGGCTGCTGCGAAATGGAGCGTCAGAATCTGGTCGGCATCACGTACCTGGATGGGGTTACCGCAAAGCATTATTGGTCGCGGTATTGTGGGCGGTGTGATATTCGAGCTTGCATTTGAGCTTCCTACGCCCGCTGGTGTTCCGGGATTGATGGTTGATGCTGCCGTCGAGGGTCAGGCGGTCGCAGCTGTTGTGTCTGACGAATAGCGATGGTTGGAGCTGTTGCTGTGGAGATACTAGAGGATGCTGAGGATATTCGGGCTGCGCGGGTCACAATAAATGATCCTGAGCCTGGCATTTCACTGGAAGAGATGTTGGTTAAATATGCCGATGATTTGATTGCCCATCCGGATCAACAGTGACCAGTTGGGAGGAGCTGTTCCATGGCAGTGACCGGGTCGCATGATCCTAGTCTCGGTACTCTTCGGATTGACCTCGATGCTCGGTTTCGGATTCTCCAATGCGTACTCCAAGCCGTTAGCCCAAGAGTTCGGCCCTTCTCGATTTATTTTCTATCGGGAACTCATCCTTTCGGTTGTTTTGGGGGTGGCGGCCCTTCCAAGCTATTCTCAGGCGGTCGACCATTGGGATGTGGCAGCCTTGGCCGTGGGCTTGGGAGTTGCTGGATACGTTCCTTTCTTAGCTTTCATCCATGGCATTAGAAGGAGCCCTTTAGGGGTTGTGGCTCCGATTGCTGCAGCTTCGCCTCTGATTACGGTACTACTCTCCTTCGCCTTTCTCAAGGTGGCAATTGGTCAGGTTGAATGGCTGGCGATTGCCTTGGTGGTGTTGGCTAACGTGTTGGTGTCATTTGAATTTACAGATTTGCGGCGGTCCAAACTCTTTCAGCTCTCGAGCGGGGTGCCATTAGCGATGGTGGCGGTAGTCGGGTGGGGATTTTTCTTCTTTTTCCTGATCGCCTTGACGAGGGCTCTCGGACCGTGGGTGACGGCTTTTCTGAGTGAACTTGGGGTGACTTTGGCTGTCGGAATTCACCTGCTGCTAACTGCTCAGAAGGTCTCTTGGCGGGATCTCGTACGATTTTCGGTGATTTCGAATGGACTTTTGTCCTGCATCGCAATCTTGTCATTTACCATCGGGGTGAGCCACTTCAATATCGGAATTGTGGCCGCTCTCAGCCACTCTACCGCTCTCATCTCAAGTGGGTTGGGCGCGGTTCTGTACCAGGAGCGCATGCAGATTAAGGAAAAGCTGGGGGCTGGAATCATGGTCATCGGGGTAGCCATCATCTCGTTTCTGAATCATTAGTTACCTCTGATATAATTTAGCTCACGGAACTCACCAGGAGCTTGCGTAGGGTAGGTGGATCAGTGGTCGTTGTAATTCCCCCTGAGATGTTTGAATCAGCTGGCCTGAATGAGAGGTCGAGCGTAGTGATACGCTCCAACGGAAGTTAAATTGCATTGGAGCGAGGTGATCTCTCGGTGGAGTTTTTGACCTGGGTACACCGCAACTTCGATCAATACGATCAAGCCTACTGCGAGTTGGCCGATAGGTGACTATGCCGTTTCGACTGCTGGTCAATCTGGAGGAGTTGATGTTCATGCATTCGGCGATGGTTGATCGCTACGGCGGGAGCATTGGGGTGCGAGATCAGGGACTTCTAGAATCGGCCTTGGCTCGTCCCCTCTCCAGCTTTGGTGGACAGCCGCTGCACAACGTGCGAGAGATTTTGGGCTCGGTCGATGCGGTGATGGTGGCGCGAGGAGACTTGGGAGTGTAGCTCACCCTAGGCGAGGTTCCGGCGGCCCAGAAGAAACATCATTGACCAAGCCAATCTGGCCGGGGTGCCGGTGATCACCGCTTCGCCGGAATCTTCCTCGCGCCCTTCCTGGTGGTGCTCTGTCTGACCGGCATGGCCTACGCGTTAGCACCGCAGATAGATGAATTTACGTATCATCGCCAGCTCTATGTCGACCGGGGCGGGCAGCATTGTTAGGGATCAAAGAAAATGAGCGGAGTGGATCAGCGAAATTGACCACTTCTTGAGGCGATAAGTGGGCGGCCAAAGTGATGATAGTGGGTTTCTGATGGCCGGTCAGGTGGAGGTCGTAAATTTCCTTGTAAATGGTGAGAATGATGATTAAGAAGTAGGCATTTGGCTAGGCAAGCCCGAGCTCTTGGGCATCGGCTCCACGTCTATCCGTATGTGCTTATCCATCGAAGCCCTCGCCTCGGTTCAATCGCTCCAGCACTTCTTTCTCCCGCATTGCCCCCATGGCGGCGGCGATATAACAATCCATCTCCCCGCGTAAATCTTGAACCCAGTTCTCGTGGGCAGATTCCAAATACCTATCAGCCTGATTGGTGGCGAATTCACTCATTCCCTCAAAAAGCCAGCTGTCCTCTGCAAAATTGACCATCTCTCCTCCTTCACCAGATAGCGCAGATGCGTTCAAAAGCTCCCATCGCCGCTCCGATCTCTCCCGCCAGGTAATCGCCCAATTTCCGGTCGGCCCAGTGGCTCGGACCATCCAACTACCTGACCACTGACCCGGCAGACGCACTGCGTCAGCCCG
>JBOHUW010000258.1:0-3247 GCA_050734895.1 Candidatus Dormibacteraceae bacterium
ACTCACCTATGCCTGGCTGGAAGCCCGCCAGGCGGAGGATCTCTCCAGTCTGGGAGATACCAACTCTCTGGTGATTTTGGAACGCAGCCTCAATCGCTTTTCGTTAGCAGAAGGGCAAACCGATCGGGTATGGACCAACTTCCTCACCCCTACTCGAATCCAAAATTTTGCCGTCTCGGTTTACCTGAACCTCGGTCAAATAGAGGAAGCCAAGTCCCCGGCTTTCTCCGCAATTCGGTCGGTGGAGTACGCCAAGCTCAGTCCGGTTATATTGGCTGACGCGGCTACTGTCAACCTTCTGCGCGGCAACATCGAGGTCGGCTGCGAGTTAGCAGGCATGGCCCTCGGCGAGGCGGTCGTGTTGAAGTCGAGGTGGGCATTGGTTCGACTCAAACGGCTTCGCCAGCTGCTCCAGACCGTAGCCCCCCAGGAGGCATTCCAACTGATAGTCCAATTTAATGCCCTGGCCAAATTACCTGGCTCATAACAGCATGCGTCTTCAAAATCACTGCGCTGTCGAACTGGTCGCCCAACTCAACGCACCCCACTTCGGTAGACAGGGGTATATCGTAGGAACTGTCCATGCCTCACAAAACTAGTCAACCGCAACCCAACCCCAGCCTCCGGAGTGCTCGTCTGGAACAGGGCTGGACCCAGGAGGAGGTACTCAACCGACTTTGCGAGCTGGCGGAAACCGAAGGTTATCCGGAGCTGAAAATGGAGTCCGGAATTGTCTGTCGTTGGGAGCGAGGTAAGCAGTGGCCATCGGCACATCACATCTTCCTACTCGGCAAGCTCTACAACAAATCGGCACGACAGCTGGGACTAGAAAAAAGTATTAAATCTAATGCCCCCACCTATGTCCATGCTTCGCCATTTGAACCTGCCACACTTGTTAGTATGAAGCGACGCAGCCTTATGGCCAACTCGATAACCGGAGCGGCTCTAACCCTGGCCTCACCATTTGATCTAAATCAGTGGGAGCGAATTTCCCACATCTTCTCTACATCGAAAGCCCCAGATGATGCAATAGTCAGCGCATTGGAGACCGAGACCATTGCCCTGCGAGACCTTGAACCGACTATCCCTTCCGCCCAGCTCTTCCCCTACTTCGCCACCCACCTCAGCCGATTGGCTGACGTTTTGAACCGAACGGTGACCCCCGAACTGCGTCAGCGGCTGATCATGACTACCGGAATAGCCGCCGATATCGGTGGATGGGTGGCTTGGGATAAGGGTGACTTTGCCAGCTCACAGCGGCTCTATCGCACTGCCTCGGACGCCTCCCATGAAGCCCACTATCCTCTCTCAGGGCCTGCTGTTTGGGTGGCATGAGCTACATGGCGAGCGGACGTGGCGATCTACGGCGAGCCGAGCGAATGCTAGCCCAAGCCATGGAATATATAAATCCGGTTGATTCCCCACACATCGCCGCCTGGCTGGAGGCTTATCGAGCTGAAGAGCTGGCCCAACTCGGTGACACAGCTGCTCTACCTCTGTTGGAAAGCAGCCTTCGCCACTACATGAACCCTCCAAAATCTGATTCTTTCTGGGGTAGTTTTCTAACCCCAGCCAGGATGGATATATTCGCTCTCAACATCCACCTACACTTCGGTCGACATCACGATGCAGAATCTCTGGCCACGCGGGTAATGGAATCAGTCTCCGCAGAGTCCACTCTTCGGCCAGTAGTTTTGACCGACGTAGCCACTGTCTACCTGAAAAGTGGCAACTTCGAGCAGGGGACGGATATTGCTGCCCAGGCTTACCAAGCCGTCGCTACGACCCGGTCAAAATGGGCATTCAGCCGGCTGAACAATCTCCATCAGCTGCTACAGGCCCGGGCCCCATATGACTCTCGTGCCTCCGAACTGGTCGATCAATTCAACATGACCACAATCTAACTGCTTCTCTCTCAGAATGAATTGGGCAGTGCTTGCATCTCACCTACGGGGTCAGCGGTGGATCGTAGATCAGGACCATCTGCCGCTTCGGCTGGCGGAATCCCCGATAAGCTTGCGATCCTAGACTGAACAGGGTAATATGTTATTTAGAAGCCGCCAGCAATAGCTGACGGAAGTCGCCCGAGGTTGACCGATCGGATGACGGGACCCTCGGGCGGCGACTTTTTACTTGTCAACTTCAAAGATATTAGGCGGGGCCTCGCCAAGTTGATCCAGATAACGATCAACCCCATCTGCCCAGGAGCTTCCTACCGCTCCAGCGATTGCATCCGGTACCCATAGGAGCGGATTGGCAGGGGAATCAAAGCTGTAGGTAAGCTCTGGATCGGCAATCCTCGCCTGTTTAGCTCGAAAAATCGTCTTCTTATCTTCTTCATCTCCAAACGATCTTCGCGTTTCGATAACTAACTCGGAAACCTTGAATTTCTGAGTTTGCAGCTCCCACAGCAAGCCCTTGAGCGCCTGGATACGACCCCGGCTAGACCACCTTATCCGATCAGCGCAGTAGACCGCAGCAAATGTTGGGAGCTGTAGGTCACGGATCACATCAAGCATCCGAATGCGGATTTTCTCTCGCTCAAGTCGCCAATGGAATCGCTTCGACCGACCTGGAGGGACTTTCTTTAGCTTGTCAACAACATTTTGAGCATCGGCAGGCACAACCAATCCGGCGGCAATTACGTACAACTTCTCACGTGACCGAATGGACTCGTCAACGTAGGCGATCATCTATCCATATCCTTCTTTGCTCAAAGTTTGGCCGCCACGTCCATTTTGTTAATCACTGCTCTCTCCTCGCGCCTTGCCCAAAGGTGGTCAAATGGAACCAAAGGCGGTCAATCCTGAATGTGACCATCTTTGGGAATTGATGGCCACCTTTGAAGATGGTCAACCTTGACTTCCTTTGGATAACTCATCGTTCAGATTGGACATGAAGTAACAATTCCTCCGACTCTTGGCTAGTATTGCTCGAGCTTCTGCTGCCGTCTACTCCAGGCAAAGACCAACACCAGCCTCCTTGATAACCATGCTTGCTAGCCTCCACTCCGAGCATCGCTCGAGCACGTTGTAGGGTTTTCTCAGATAGGCCAACATCTCGGGCATCCCGAATCGCCTGTTTACTTGAAACCGGACCCTTGGATAGTAGATCGATTAGAAATGCCTCTGCCTCTTCCAGGGCGCTACGCTCTCCGACTGACTCGCTATTGGCCACCACCAGCAGCTGGGCTGCAGTCACCTCACTCGCTCCCTGCCACTCCATCCTCACCGTGCCCTTCTCTCCG
>JBOHUW010000259.1:0-3171 GCA_050734895.1 Candidatus Dormibacteraceae bacterium
ACTTGATGTTCAAGCCGGACTTGAAGGGGGAGCCAGAGTAATCGCGGTTGCTACTGGGACTAATTCTGCAGCGGAATTGCGAGCTAGTGGAGCCCATGTGGTGATGACTGACTTGTCAAACATCTCCGATTTAGTAGACGCAGTCCTTCAAATGACCTAGGTTCCTTTCTTTGCTAGAGCTCCATGAGGTGCTCGTCGAGCTGACGAACCTGAGGAAGGCCATTCCAAGCCGCAAGAGATGAGCGGCTTTTGCCTATCCACTCGCGGGCCGGTACGAGGTTGATAGATTTTGCTGCCGATAAGGCGCGTTCAAGATGATCTACGGCATAGTCAACATCACCACGAGTTCCGTATGCTCCACCAAGGTAAGTGAGGATTCGTACGCGTGGTGGGAGGTATGAATCCCTGTCAAGTTGGCCAAGCGCCCCCTCAAGCTTCGTTATCGCCGGCGCTGAGTCCCCAAGCATCAGTGCAGTTCCGCCCGTGTAGCGGAGTAGCTCCCCGGTTCCCCATCTTTCAAGCAACAATAAATCCGAGGGATGCCCGGTTGCGTAGATGTCCTCAGCAGCGGCGGCGTCCAAGCGTGCCTCCTTTCCTCGCCTGAGCGCTGCATGTTCCTGGGAGCGCCGAGCCATCACATAGGCACGCAGTTGAGGCTTAGCGTTAGCTCCAGCTACAACCGCTGCTCTGTCGAGAAGCGCAATCGACATCTGAGGATTGCTTGAACTTCCAGCTGATCTTGCGGACGTCAGACCTGACATGGCGACCAGAGCGTAAGCTTCGGTCTCGCCCGAACCAGCTTCTTGTGCCCACTTGATTGCATGTTGCCAATATGTCTCTGCATCACCACGGTTACCGAGGTC
This sequence comes from Candidatus Dormibacteraceae bacterium, assembly GCA_050734895.1. Lineage (GTDB taxonomy): Bacteria > Chloroflexota > Dormibacteria > Dormibacterales > Dormibacteraceae > JBOHUW01. The sequence continues at coordinate 864 of JBOHUW010000259.1, forward strand.
GTGGGTCACCCATCCAGCCAATGACGCAGTCTGTGCAGTCAAATCGATAACAGTACGGTTCCCGGTGACTGCCGAGAGATTCTGTAGTTGTTCAAGATGTGGGACAAGCATGCTCAGCAGCTGACGTGGCGGAATTGTCTCTACTAGATGAATATAACTCGCCGTAGTATTCCTGAGACCTTCGAGTAACCTGCTCTTCAGGACCTCACCTGTCAGATCGGCCATTGCTGGAACGGTTGCGGTGATCCCAAGCGAACCTGCAAGAATGAGGTTGCTGCCGAGAAACTCACGTCGACCTACTGTCATCTTCCTGAGCTTAAGCCACTCTAGCCTAACATTGGGGCTCGTAAATTCGAGTTCCTCGGGAGTCAATTCGAACAATAAACAAAAACGGGAGGCATAAAACGGTTCCGGATGATGCCTCCCGATCTCCCAGCGCCGGACTTGCCGACAGTCAGCCATGATGGATTCGGCCTTCCCGCCCAGACGCTCGATCTCTTGGACCTTGAGCGCTGCAATTAGCTCACCTCGATCCCAATTGCGGGCTTCACGCGCTGCCTCGATCGCTGTTTGCCCCACTCAATGCCCCCTTGGTTGGCTGTCTAACTCTGCGATCTGATCTATATGGTGATTATCATGCTACATCAAATTTGGGCCGAAATCATACGACAAGGTCGAAGAAGGGATACCCATGTACTCTCTCACCTCATTGGCGAATATAGAGGCTTCGCAAGATGATCGTGGGGCAGTCTGAAAATTGTGATTTGTCATCACGATTAACTCTTGGGCAGGTCGGTGAAGCCAAGGTCCTGAATTTCGACATTGAATTCACGTGCTATGCGTCGAGCATGTCGAGCAGTCGGTCTGCTTCGGTTATGCTCCCATGCTCGAACAGTCCACTCTGTGACTCCGAGACGTTGGGCCAGAGCTGCAATGGTGAAGGCTCCCGGTGCTATTTTCGCCCTTTCGAGTCGAAGCTGCCTCAATCGGTTGGTCATGTTCAGCTCAAGATTACCTCAGATCACCGTAGTTTTAAACTCAAAATCTCCGGACTAAATCCTTGGTCTTCTGCTATGATCAGCGTAGGTTTCAATCTGTATAACAACGTAGAAAAAATTTATCGAAATAAGTAAAAAGGAGGATATATATCGAAAAAACAATTGCATTGGATCGATATTTAATGGGCCACTCCCTTGGCTTGCAGGCATTCAGGAGTGGCCAGATGAAACCAGAAGGAGGTTTCGTATGCAGCGTACCACGACGGCTTTTAAACGGAACGAGGGGCATCGATCCCTGCGTTTTAGCCACGGTCTTTGTCCTGATTGCGGGGAGAAGTGGAGCTACGGGGTCTATCAACTCCGGGGAGGCTTTGCGGTAGGCAACTCCTGCAGTTTTTGCGGCGAAAATGCGAGAACAAGTCAAATTTTCTCGAATCTTGAATCCGCGGCCAAGGACTACTGGGAGGTCACTACCAAATGACCTTTTCAGATATTCCGGCTAAAGGCGAAGAGACTGAGATGACTTTTGCAGACGCTCCAGATGTCCTGAAGGTTCCGGAAGTTTCCGAATTATTGCGGATTAACCGGGATGCCGCCTATCAATTAATCAAGAGTGGCCAAATCTACTCAGCTCGAATTGGCCATTCAATTCGAGTGCCAAAGGCTTCATTGGAACGCTTTCTACTCGGGACAGAAATAGTAGAAGAAGTCGGGAGAGCCCAATGACGGCCCGAGCAAATCTACCAAGTAGTGCGTGGCCATTCTCGGTAAGGCTAACTGCGGTGCTGGCGGCGTTGGTGACAGTAGCCGGCTGGGCGCTTTCCTATGACGCCCTCTGGTCGGGAGCTTTGGGCATCGGCATCCGGCCACAGCTGGCCTGGATATTCCCGTTGGTGGTCGATGGGGTGGTGGCTACCTGCTATGTGGCTACTTTTGCCCTCCGAGGGGAATCACTTCGGATTCGTGCCTATGTCTGGGGTGTTCTGCTCTGGGCGGTTGCCCTGAGCGTCACTGGCAACGCCCTTCACGCCTGGCTCGATCGCGTCCACCTGGCGGTTCCCCTAATGCTGGCGATTCCCGGTTCCGCAGTACCGGCGATCTCACTGGCACTGGTGATTCATGTCCACGTGATTTTGGCTCGGGCGGTACTGCCCGCAGCCGCAACCGAATCCTCACCTGAATTGCGCCGCGCAACAGGCGAGAAAGTAGTTGCGCCATGCAACAACAAGGCGGACAAAATCGCACGACTGTTGCGTGCGGAGCTGCCGACTCTGCTGGCGGTGGGCGATGGCCGCACGCAGCTCATCAAG
>JBOHUW010000260.1:0-3143 GCA_050734895.1 Candidatus Dormibacteraceae bacterium
CGGTAAAGTGAACTGTTCGAAATGGATAATTATGCATCGGATGCCTTGGCGGCTCTGCCTCCAGTAGATTCAGGTCGGTGGGAACGACTTTCTCACGCCCTGAAAAATTCCTTCAAGCCAACTCTTTCCGTATGTAATCTCTCACCTTGACCGGCTGACCGAGACGCTCAATGGAATTATGAACCCACGGCTCCGTCAGCGACTGGTTACCACGGTTGGGGAGGCATCTGCGTTTGCGGGCTGGATGGCCTGGGACCGGGGCGACCACAGCACGTTTCAGCATCTCTACAGGGCGGCGGTCATGGCTGCTCGTGAAACCAATGACCCCTTCCGTTTGGCCTGCTGTCTGACCGACCTCAGCTACATGCCAAGCAGCCGTGGCGATGCTCGGCGCGCCGAGCATCTGCTAAGTCAAGCCTCCGAGCATGTAACCTCCACTTCCTATCCGGCTATTTCTGCCTGGGTGGAGGCTCGGCGAGCCGAAGAGCTTGCCCGCCTCGGTGATTCTGTGGCGTTGCCGTTGATTGAGCGTAGCCTAACTCATTTCGCGGTTTCTGATCCTACGGTGCAGCATTCTTGGACCAACTTCTTTACTCCGGTTCGAATGGACAACTTTGCGCTTAATGTTTATCTCTACCTCGGTCGACGGAGCGATGCCGAACCATTGGCCAAGCGGGCCATAAATTCACCGGGTTCGGCCAAATTTCGGCCGGTGATGCTCGCTGACATAGCTGCCGTCTATTTGCAAACCGGCAACTTTGAGATGGGGACGGAAATTGCCAGCCAGGCATTTGATGTGGCCTGTAAGATGCAATCGCATTGGGCGCTAGGCCGTCTAAATAATCTTCATCAGCTGCTCCGGGAGCGTGCTGACCACGACCAGCAGGCGGCCCAACTCATAGCTCAATTCAGCCCGTTTTTTGCGCGGAAGAAGAATCTACATGCCTAGTAACCGCTTTCCCCTCAACCAGAAACTTCGTGAGGCTCGGGCGCGGCGGGGCTGGACTCAAGAGGAGGTGGTTGAAGCGCTCTATAAAGCGGCTGAGGCAGAAGGCTATCCGGAGCTCAAAATCGATTCCAACATGATTAGTCGGTGGGAATGTGGCAAGCAGCAGCCGCAAGCACATCACGCCTTCCTGCTGGCCAAAATATATGGTAAGTCGGTCGAGCAGATGGGATTTGTCTCTAGAAGCAGAGCAAGATCGGAAGTTGGGGCCTTACATTCAAGTAAGCATTCGGCCAAAGTGGAAGATATGAAACGCCGCAATTTGATGCTGGGTATGGGCTCAATCGCTGCCTTGCCCAATATCTCCTCGCTTGATCCTGGGCATTGGGATCGTCTCTCTGCAGTTCTGGCCAAATCATCGGCGGTCGATAAAAACTTGGTCACCGCTTTGGAGGCTCAAACTGTAGCCCTCCATGATCTTGACCTCAAAATCCCCTCCAATCATCTCTTTCCTTACATAACGGACCATCTGGCTCGATTAACCGACATCCTTAACGGGGTGATGGCCTCGCCGCTGCGCCGCCGATTGATTGTTACCACCGGAGAAGCTGCTGCATTTTCAGGGTGGATGGCGTGGGATCGGGGTGATGTAAATACCTTTCAGCGCCTCTATAGAGTAGCGATCACAGCTTTTCAGGAGGCCAATGATTCCTCTCGTCTGGCTTGCTGCCTGGCTGGCCTCAGCTATATGCCAAGTAGCCGTGGCCATGCTCGGCAGGCTGAACAGCTGTTAAGCCAAGCTTCAGAGCACGTAAACTCTACTTCTCATCCGGCGATTGCTGCTTGGTTAGAGGCCCGGCGAGCTGAGGAGTTGGCCCGACTTGGTGAGCCGGCAGGGTTATCTTTAATCGAGAGCAGCCTAACTCGTTTCGCGGTTTCTGATCCGACGGTGGAGCATTCCTGGACCAACTTCTTTACTCCGGCTCGAATGGATAACTTCGCCATTAATGTTTATCTCCAGCTCGGGCGACATAACGATGCCCAGCCATTGGTTAGGCGGGCGTTGAATGTGCCGACCTCAGCCAAATTTCGGCCGGTGCTGCTGGCCGATATTGCCACCGTTTCTCTGGAGACGGGCAACTTCGAACAGGGAACAGAGATTGCTGCCCAGGCGCTTGATGCGGCGCATAAGATGCAGTCACAGTGGGCGATAACCCGATTGAATACCCTCCACCAGCTGCTTCAGGCCCGTGCTTCTCACGATCAGCGAGCCGCCGAGGTTGCCGCCCAATTCAGTAGCCCTCTCTGAGGGTGATTTACCTTATTCCATCCCCAGATGAAGGGATTGGATGAGACAATAGGTGGAGGTTGATGAATGGTTGTAAATCGATTCCCTCCTAACTACAAACTCCGCGAGGCCCGGGCGCAGCGTGGGTGGACCCAGGAAGCGGTGGTCGAGGCGCTATACGAGACGGCTGAGGCTGAAGGTTACCCGGAGCTCAAAATCGACTCCAGCATGATTAGCCGATGGGAGTGCGGTAAACAGCAGCCACAGGCGTATCATGCCTTTCTGCTGGCCAAGATCTATGGTAAGTCAGTCGATCAGATGGGGTTTGTGGCTAGAAGCAGAGCAAGAGCGGGAATTAGTTTCCTACATTCGAGTGAACATTCAGTCAAAGTAGAAGGTGTGAAACGACGCAATTTGATGCTTGGTATGGGCTCGATGGCTGCTCCCTTGCCGGATGTCTCCTCGCTTTACCCTGAGCATTGGGATCGTCTCTCCCGGGTCCTGAAAAACCCGAAGGGAATCGATGAGACAACGGTTACCTCTCTGGAATCAGAGACGGCCGTCTTCCAACGTCTGAATCTCACCATTTCCTCGATTCAACTTTTACCTCACCTGACATCGCACCTCGATCGGTTATCGGACGTTCTTACGGGCACGATAGAACCGAAGTTGCGACGGCGCTTGGTTATGACCATGGGCGAGGCAGTTGAACTCGCCGGCTGGCTGGCCTGGGAGCAGGGTGATTCAGTAGCCTCACGGCGTCTCTATCAAGTTGTGGCGGCGGCTTCCCATGAGGCGGATTATCCTCCCCTTCTTGCCTGCTGTTTGGCTGACATGAGCTATGCTTCGAGTAGCCGTGGCGATGCATCGCGCGCCGAGTATCTCATCTCCCAGGCCATGAAAAAGTTG
>JBOHUW010000261.1:0-3137 GCA_050734895.1 Candidatus Dormibacteraceae bacterium
GAGCTGCTTGGGATCACCGTGATGGCTTCGATCGGAGCCGAGAAGGCACCGCTGGCAGTGGGGGCGGCCGGGGTGGTGCTGGATTATCTGGAGAACAACCAGGTTCGGCTCGCTCCGGGCCTGCTTCGCGTCTTTACCTACTCACCGGATGAGACAATGCAGCTCGATCAGTCGACGATCAAGAATCTGGAATTGGATTCGCTGCTCCGACTGATCGACCGCAGCAAAACCCCCATCGGAGCGCGGCGGCTGCGACGTTGGCTGTGGGCGCCGCTGCGGGAGATCGAGGCGATCGAGCTCCGTCTCGGTGCGGTCCAGGAGCTGGTCCAGGGCTTGGGCGAAAAGTTGGCGGCAAGCCTTGCTCCGGTGGGTGATCTGGAGCGTCTCCTGTCTCGGGCTGCTCAAGGGCTGGCCGGCCCCCGGGAGTTGGTTCAGCTACGCCGCTCGCTGGAGGCCCTCCCCGAGGTTATAAAAACCGCTCGCCAGGCCACCTCCCACCGCTTACGCCAACTGATCGATTCGGTTGAGTACGACGGAGCGTTGGCTGCCGAGTTGGCCCGGGCGCTGGTCGAAGATCCCCCCGCCATGCTCCGAGAGGGGGGAGCGATTCGCCCCGGCTATGACGCCGAACTTGACCGTATCCAGGAGGCTTCCCGGGAGGCTCGAGAGTGGATCAGCGGTTTGGAGGCGGCAGAGCGGGAGCGGAGTGGAATCAAGAGCCTCAAGGTAGGCTTCAACAAGATCTTCGGTTACTACCTAGAGGTCAGCCACGCCAATTCAGAGTTGGTACCGGCCGATTATCTCCGTAAGCAAACCCTCACCGGAGGTGAGCGTTACATAACTCCGGAGTTAAAGGAGCGGGAGACGGTGGTACTCAACGCCCAGCAGGATCGGCTGGAGCGGGAGCTGGTTATCCTGCATCAGCTTCAGGAGCAGGTGGCGATGGCGGTGCCGCAGCAGCTAGGTTGGGCCGACGTGGTGGGAGAGTTGGATGCCTTGAGTGCATTGGCCAATGCGGCGAGCGAATTGGGCTGGATTCGACCGATGCTCTCGAAAAACCTTGAGCTGACCATTCAGGATGGCCGCCATCCGGTGATCGAGCAAGTGGTGGGAGCGGGTGGTTTCGTTGCCAACCCCACCAACTTCGATACCGCGGGAACCAGGATAGTGATTCTCACCGGTCCAAACATGGCCGGCAAATCGACCTACCTCCGCCAGGTTGCGCTGATCGTCCTTCTTGCCCAATGCGGCAGCTTTGTGCCTGCCGCCACGGCCGCGATTGGGATTACCGACCGCATCTTCACCCGAGTTGGGGCTCATGACGATTTAGCCGCCGGAATGTCCACCTTCATGGTGGAGATGGCCGAGACGGCCAACATCTTGAACCATGCCACCATTGCCTCACTGCTGATCTTTGACGAGGTGGGGAGGGGAACCTCCACCTACGACGGCCTCTCGATCGCTCAGGCGGTGGTTGAGCATATTCACGAATCTCCCCGCCTTCGCTGTCGGACCCTTTTCGCCACCCACTACCACGAACTGACCGCTCTGGCCGAGCAGCTGGCCGGGGTGAGCAACGAGCGGGTGGAGGTGTCAGAGGAGGGGGGGGAGATTCGCTTTCTGCACCGGGTGGTGCTCGGCGGGGCCGATCGCTCCTACGGTATCCACGTCGCCGCTCTCGCCGGACTACCCCGGACGGTGATCAGCCGAGCGCATCAGCTGCTCGCCCAGCTGGAGCTGATCCGACCGCTGGAGCCACCAGAGCAGCAGCTCTCACTCCCCTTGGTGCTCGATCCGGAGCCTGACCCTCTCCGGCAGGCGCTGGCCACCCTGCCGGTGGAGCGGCTGACCCCGTTGGAGGCGCTGAACAAGTTGGATCAATTACGCCAGCAGGCAGTCACCACTGAGGCTCAGCGATGACGATTCGAGTACTGCCGACTCCGGTGGCCGATGCGATTGCCGCCGGCGAGGTCGTAGAACGGCCGGCGGCGGTGGTCAAAGAGTTGGTCGAGAACGCTCTCGACGCCGGGGCTCATTCCATTTCGGTTGAGGTGCGGGGGGCTGGCCGGACCCTGATCAGAGTAGTCGATGATGGAGTGGGAATTCCGCCCGAGGAGCTGGAGCTGGCCTTTCAACGCCATGCCACCAGCAAGTTGACCGAAATCTCTGATTTAGAGCAGATTGCCACCCTCGGCTTCCGCGGCGAGGCGTTGGCCAGCGTCGCCGCGGTGGCCGCAGTGGATTGCCGAAGCCGAGGGCAACAGATTCGGCTGCGGGCCGGTCGAGTCTTGGAGGAGGGGGCAGCGATGCCTACCCCGGGTACGGTTTTGGAGGTACGCGATCTCTTCGCCGTCACCCCGGCCCGGCTTAAGTTTTTAAAGAGTGAGGCGACCGAAAACGCCGCTTGCACCAAGGTGGTTCAGGCCTACGCCCTACTCCATCCAGAGGTGCGCTTTAGCCTCCAAATCGAGGGGCGAACTACTCTGCAAACCAATGGGGTGGGCGGCTGGAGCGAGGCCGCCTCTGCCGTATTGGGAGCGAAGGTGGCTGATGAGTTGCTCGTTGTAGAGGGAGAGCAGATTCATGGATTGGTCTCCGAACCTCGCCTCTCACGGGGGAGTAGAGATGGTATTTTGCTTGCCGTCAATCGTCGCCCTATCGCCTCCCGCAGCCTTAGCTATGCCCTGGAAGAATGCTACCTCGGTTCGCTGGAGCGGGGCCGCTATCCGGTGGCTATGCTAGATTTGTCGATTCCACTTAGCGAGGTCGATGTTAATGTCCATCCGACCAAGCGGGAGGTGCGCTTTCGTAGCGAGCGCGAAGTCTTCGCCGTGTTGCAGAAATCAGTTCGCCCGGTGCTTACCGGTAGTCGTCCCTATACATTGAGCACTTCCTATGCAGCGAGCTCGGAGGCGACCTCAACGCCGGGCAATTTTCATCTCAGCGACCTGGGTCGGATAGAACCGCATCTGCCGCCCTCGCCGTTGGCTGAGCTGCCGGTCGAACCGGCCAGCTTTACTCCGACGAACTCTCCTGCGGCGGCGATCCTCCGCCCGCTTGGCCAGGTGCAGGATTCCTACCTGATCGCCGAGAGTAGTGAGGGGGTGGTGGTGATCGATCAGCATGCGGCCCACGAG
>JBOHUW010000262.1:0-3131 GCA_050734895.1 Candidatus Dormibacteraceae bacterium
CTCCTCTCGGCCAGTGCGGTGCCCATCGCCCCATCAAGCAATACCGGGCCTCGTTCTAAAATTCTTTGCAGTCGATCCATCAGTGTTCTATGAGAACATAAACGGGGTGAGAGCTATAGTCACCGGTGCCGAAGGCCAGCTGGGCCGCGATCTTTGCCGTCTGTTACCGGAGGCCACCGCCCTCGGGCGAGGAGAGCTGTCCATTGATGACCTCGCCGCAGTACAGCGGGTTGGTCAGGAGCTGCGGCCGGAGATCATCTTCAACTGTGCCGCCTACAACGGGGTGGATAAGGCCGAGGTGGAGGAAGAGACCGCCCGCGCTGTCAACCACCTCGGACCGGCCTATTTGGCCCAAACCGCGGCCCAAATCGGGGCCCGGCTGATTCACTTCTCGACCAATTACGTCTTCAATGGATGGGCGGAAAATTCCTATAGCGAAGAAGATCTCCCTTCGCCGACTTCGGTCTATGCTCGCTCCAAGCAAGCCGGGGAAGAGGCAGTCCTCTCCACCCTCCCCTCGGCGCTGGTGATTCGCTCCTCCGGCCTCTTCGGCCGCCACGGATCGGCGATCAAGGGCGGGAGCTTCCCGGAGCGGATTCTAGCCAAGGCGAGATCCGGTGCTCGGCTGCAGGTGGTGGCCGACCAACGTCTCAACCCCACCGCCACCGCGGATCTGGCGGCCGGAACCCTCCGCCTGGTCGATTCTGGGATGAGTGGGGTGATTCATCTGGTGGCTGCGGGATGCTGCTCCTGGTGGGAGTTCACCTGCGAGATTTTGCGGCTGGCGGGAATCGAAGCCGAGGTGGGGCAGGTCACCACCGCGGAGCTGAACCTGCCCGCGGCTCGGCCGCTCAACGGCTGTCTCCGCTCGGTACGCGTCGAACCGCTCCGCCCCTGGCAGGAGGGGTTGGCCGAGCTGATTGATCAACTCGCGGTTAAAAAATGATCACCGTGAGAGGATTTCCTCGGCGAATTTCACCAGAATTTTTGCCTGGCGTAGCGCGGTCTGGAGATCCTGACCAGCGATATCGACAAGTCCGTAATGGGCTTCATCCTTGGCATATTCTGCGTCTCCGATGCCGGCTGCCGTGAGCTGAGCGACGTCGAGGAACTTATGAGCATGTTCAAGGCGAGTTCGGCTCTGTGCTATCGAGCATGATTGCGTTCGGAGATTGCCCGACGGGCTCACTGTGAATTCTCGATCAGGATTTGAAACTCGTCCCCGCTTAGAGAGATAGAATGTCAATATCGCTGGTAGTATCACCATCTCCTCGGGCCGCGGAACCAAACATCGAAGCATGAAGAGGTGGGACTTCCCATTTGGAGATGGCCATGCGGAGACGACGGAGCAGCTCACTGTGCATTCCGGCGATTACCTCTACAGCTGGTGCTGCCAAATGCTCCCGGTTGAGAACAAAAAGTAATGCACTCCCTGCCTCCTGCCGATCAACCAGTCCGTGTTCAGTAAGTCGACGTAGTACATTCAACACTCCGCCATGTGATCTCTGACCTAGCAGGGCCGCCACAGCGCGACCGGTGAGTGGCCGAGTAGTCCCGCTTAAAATACTCAAGACCGCACTGTCCAGGTTTGGACATATAGCAGTGTAGGGTTGTCCGACGTTCACTTTGGCTAGTATGCTAGCCGAGCGGCTAGCATACTAGCCAAGAAACTATGAATTCCGGGCTGCTCAGCCTCAGCTCTTAATGGTCTTGCAAGCCGGGCTGTATGTCTTGTAGCCGGCTCCTTGCTTCTCTTCGAAGCTGGAACATACTTTCGCGCGGTTGGGAAGATCCCGCCCGACGAAGTAATAGGGCCCGGGCTCGATGTCGGCGCCGAAGTGGCCACCGTTGTAGTAGTGAGCGTCGTTCGTTTTGAATTCCAATCCGCCTCCATAGATGTGGAAACGGCCGAAGACCGACGAACCGCCGTCTAAATAGACAGACCCTACCACGGAGTTGACGTAGGTACCCCCGCCGTCGATGTCTATGCATGAGGAAGGTCTGACGGCGTTGTCGACGCAGCCGTGCGCCGACGCGGAGGCGGTTATTGGCGTGCAGATAATAGCGCCGGTGGTCATCGCCAGCGCGGCCAACCCGGCTCCGAAACGCCAAATGGTGGCTCCATGGGTCTTCATACTGGTTCTCCGAAGTTCAAAATTATGGCTACTATGTACGGTTATTTTTCTCGTTGCCTACGGGCATAATATCAGTTCGCTGCTTTACCCTCCGGTCATAATCCCCCGGCCGTAAGCAATGGCCACGATCCAGCAGGCGATGGCCATCAACATCGCCTCGCGAGAGCGGCTGCCCCGGGCGGCAAAGAAGTAGACCCCGGGCAAAAATAGAAAGGCGAATATCCCGTAAACCACATGGAGCAGTTCGTGAGGTCGGTGGCCACTGGCCAGGGAGATCACTCCGATCAATCCCTGAATGGCGGTGACTCCGATCATCAGCAGATAGCTAGAGCGAAAGCCAGGGCTGACCCTCCGCCGGATGGCCAGCGATAGGCTTCCCCAAATGCCGAGAGCAACAGCTAGCAGAATTAGGGCGATGGCTAGACGAGTGTGGAGAAAGAGAAGTAAATTCATAGCGGGCCCTATTCTCGGACAGTTGCGGGTCTTGGTGCTCTGGGAAGTTAGGGTTCCGCTTTCCAACCTCTGGATCAAGCAGCTCCTTGGCTTGGCGATGCACCAGCCAGAGGTGGCGGAGAGAGTGAGTCAGATGACCGCTAACGCCAACTGTACGATCACGGTGCGGATTACTACCGCGGAGGAATTGCATTATCTCAATCGGCGCTTTCTGGGCCATGATTACCCCACCGATGTCCTCTCCTTTCCTAGTTCAGGCTTCGACCACCCTGGTTATCTCGGCGATCTGGCGATCTCTTGGCCGGCGGTAGTAGAACAGGCCAAAACCTACCACCACACCCTCCGAGGGGAGGCTGCTCTGCTCCTAGTCCACGGTCTTCTCCATCTGCTGGGATGGGATCACGCCGAGCCGAGGGAGGCGCAGGAGATGGCCCGGCTGACCGTGAAGTGCCTGGCCAGCAGTGGTATCCATCCGGTCGAGGGAAGACTGACTTAGGATTGATCTATCATTACTCCCCCCCTGAATTCTCCGAACTTACTCGT
>JBOHUW010000263.1:0-3130 GCA_050734895.1 Candidatus Dormibacteraceae bacterium
GTGTTGGGGCTGGCCAGACAACTCTTCGAAGAGGTGGTGATTGGGGTGGCGATCAACTCGGAGAAGAGGAAAACACTCTTCAGTGCCGAGGAGCGAGTGGAGATGATTGAGGAGTCGGTAGCTAGTCAATCGGGGGTGACTGTCACCTCTTACTCTGGTCTGACGGTCGAGTTTGCTCGCCAGCAGGAAATTCGCAGCTTGATCCGCGGATTGAGGGTCTTCTCCGATTTTGAGGACGAGCTCCAACAGGCGATGATGAATCGTAAGCTGGCCCCGGAGATTATTACTATTTTTCTGACTCCAAGCAGCTCCAATTTGTTCCTCTCCTCTCGCCTAATCAAGGAGGTGGCGGCTGGAGATGGTGAAGTGGGGGAGCTGGTGCCGACTCCAGTGGCTCGCCGACTCCGATCAGCGTTCCGATGAGAATCGATGAACTGCTGGATCGGTTGGATCAGGTGATCAGCCAGGGGCGCCGCCTCCCTTTCTCTCGGAATGTGGTGCTGGATGAAGAGGAGATGAGAGAGTTGATCGATCAACTCAGGGAGGGGTTACCGGAGGATATCAAGCAGGCCAACTGGACGGTGCGAGAGCAGCAACGGCTGCTTGGTGAAGCCCAAGCCGAGGCGGCGAGAATCGTGGCCATGGCCGAGCAGCGGACGGACAATTCATACCTCGAACGGGAGGCGTTGCGGAGAGTCAAATTGGAATCTCAGAAGATTATCAAGGTGGCTCAGGGCAAGGCGGCCAAGGTGGAGGAGGGAGCAGATGCCTATGCTCTGGCCCAGCTACAGCAGCTGGAAGCCCACCTCAGCCGAACCTTGATGTCGATCCGCCGGGGGGTGGAGCGGTTAAACACCAAAGGATCTCTTAACAGGGAGGATAGTCGTTTCAATAATTAAGCAGTACACTATTAACGTGAGCCCAGCCAAGGAGAAGCTGTACCGTTTAGTTGAAGTGCTGTCCGATGAAGAGGCGATCAAGCTTGCTGATTTGGCCCTGCAGTGGGCAACTAAGCACGATCCCTTAGCTTTGGCCATAGCCCAAGCCCCTGAGGTCGATGAGCCTCTAAGCCCCGAGGACCTACAGGCCCTTGGGGAGGGGAGAAGAGCAGTTCGTGAGGGGCGTAGCGAGCCGATGGAAGAGGTCTTTAAACAACTTCTAGGTCAGCAATAAGTCTTTCGATATTAGCCCTTTTATTTTCGTAGTTAACTATGCATATTCGGATAAGCGAACTCGCCAAGAAGGATCTTGGGCGCTTTCAAAAAGAAGAGCAGGAACGAATTAGAGAATCGTTGAAAAGGAGGGCCCAAAGGTGAGCCGACCTTTCGGCTTCGAGTCGGTCGTTGGCGGGTTCTGTTCCAGCCTGATGAACAGGATTCTGATTTATTTCATGTGATGGCGATCCGTCACAGGCGGGAAGCGTATCGCTGATTACCGATTTGGTCGCTTAAAGAGCGACTGCAATTTGAGGGCCAGCCCCATGTTCCCCTTTACCTTCAGCTTGCCCGACATGAAAGCCGAGGTCGGATCCATCTGGCCGGTGAAGATTTTGACGCAGTCGGTGGCATCGGCGGTGAGAGTCAAGTCAGGGTTTTCGCTCTGTCCCTGGAGCGGAATTATTTGACCTTCCTGGATTTTCAGGTGATACTCTCCGGCCTCAATGCCGCTCAGATTCAATTGGATTGTGGCCCTGGTGCTGCCCGCGCTCGATGGTTGAAATAGTTTGGGCAGCTCTTCCATGAATAGCTGTTCTGGGGTAATGCTCATATTGATCCTCCATTTTGTGGGATTTTGGTCGAGGGGCAGCTGACCACTCCCACCACCCCGGGGCCGACGTGGGCTCCGATCACCGGTCCGACCGAGAACATGAGCAGCGATTCGCAGTGTCCCTCCAGCTTGGCGGCCAACCGCTCGGCGGCCTGCGGGGCGGCACCGTGTCCGATCGCCACCGATAACCTGGATCCGCTGTTCAGGGTCAGCTCGCTGAGTCGATGCAACGCCTTCTCGGTGGTTCGGACCCTATCCAACGGCTCCACCTGCCCCTCACATAGGCCCAGCACCGGCTTGATTTGGAGCATTGAACCGATCAGCGCCCCGGCTCGGCCGATGCGGCCGCCACGCCGCAGATGCTCAAGCGTATCGACCAGGAAGTACACGCTAATTGAGTCTCTGAGAGGTTGAACTCTATCCCACGCTGCGGTTGCGTCGAGCCCTTCCTGCAAGGCTGCCGCAACCGCCAGCACGATCATGCCTAGGGCCATCGTGACCAGTCGGGTATCGATCACCGTAATCCGCTCCGGAGCGACCAGCTCCGCCGCCTGTCGAGCCGCCTCCGCCGTACCACTCAAATCGGCCGAGAGATGGAGAGAGAGGATCTGCTGATGATCTTGGAGGAGCCTCCGATAGACCTCGGCAAAGCGACCAGGAGATGGCTGGGAGGTGGTCGCCACACTGCCATCGACGCTCAGGCGGCGGTAGAATTCCTCGGGTTGGATGTCGATTCCATCCAAATATTCCTCGCCTCCCATATGGAGGGTGAGGGGGACGACGGTAATCTGATTTTGCCTGGCCAACTCCGGTGATAGATCGGCGGTGGAGTCGGTGACCAGAGCGACGATTTTCATAGGGAGAGTCTACGATTTTGGTTCGTCAGGGAAGGCGGGGAGGTCCAAGTTGTTGACCAGCTCACGGAAGACGGCCAACCGCTCCTCCTCCGAAGGTTTCTCTGAGGTGACCTGGCCGTTGAGCTTCCGGCCCGGCACTACTCCGGCCTGGTCGAGGACGCTGGCCATGGCGAAGAGAGGGCAGTCAAGCCGCAGGGCGAGAGCGACGCAATCGCTCGATCGAGCGTCCAGTTCGACTTCTCTTCCATTCAGGGCCAGAAAGAGGCGAGAGTGATAGGTCTCATCTTTCACCTCACTTATCACCACCCTAACCATGGTTATTCCCAATTCTCTGATTGCATTGGCCATTAGATCGTGGGTTAAGGGCCGTTTGGTCGGGGTATTGGTGAGCTTGTTGCGGATGGCAATTGCCTCGGTTGGGCCGATCCAGATGGGCAGGTAACGGCGGGCGTCCTTCTGCTTCAGCAGCACGAGATGTTGCCCCGAGGGCATGTGCATCTGAAGGC
>JBOHUW010000264.1:0-3130 GCA_050734895.1 Candidatus Dormibacteraceae bacterium
GGCTAAAACCGTCAATTCCTCAGTGCCTTCCACGCCTCTTTCGCTTGATCCCGGAGGCTCCGGGACGATCACCCTGACCATCACCCCGAATGTGGCTAGCGGTACAGTGGTGCGGGGCTTTATTGGGATTGACACCTACAATTTGTATACCAGCAGCGGCGATGAGGTGGGGCTGATTCCCTACACCTACGAGGTGGGGACGGTTTGAGATCATCTCCTGTCTCTTCAAGTCAAGAGGGGCATTATAGCGCAAGGAAAAAGCCCTGACGGCAGTAGGACTGTCACAAGATAGCCGGCATGCTTTCCTAATCGTGATGGATGGTATGACCCGTGCGAAAATGCAAGATTATCTTCTCAACAAAAACAGCGCTACCACACCTTCCGGGGGCGACCATACGTTCGAAAGAAGAGGTCCCAGAACAGCTGCGGAAAAGCGAGGTTATCGGAAAAGTTATCAGCTCGCTCCTCCATCCTTTACTAATAAATGACCCACGGAATCTGCACAAGCGCCGATTTTCTCTATCATCTTGACAAGGGCTTTATTATTACCATTATGTGGAATCGACGGTTGAAGTGGAGTTTAATAGCGGTCGGATCGCTCGCCGGCGTGCTGTTCGGGCTGTTCATGACCCTTATAGACCAGCGCCATGACTGGCGATACGGACTGTTAGAAGGTGTGTTTTTTGGCACGTCCTTCGGCGTGTCCATGACCATTTTAATGGATTGGCTTATGCGTCAGCAGCGTTCAGCTATGGGCGAAGCGTCTTCCGAGCAGGTTGGGTGTGCCGCACGCATGCTGCGGAGCAAATCCGTCCCCACGGACCCCGAGGTTCGTGAAACCGTGCACCGGTTGGCTACCTACCGGCTAGAACAAGCCAGACGCTGGCGTATACCAATGTCTGTAATCTGCGGTCTGCTTCTCCTCCTGGAGATCTTTGCGGCTTCTCGGAGTGTTGGCTGGTCCTCCTGGTTCTTCTGGGCCAGTGCCGTTTTGTTCGGATTCATGCTCGCGCTTACCCAGTGGCAACTGGTGAGTCTTAGGCGGCGGGTCGAGATGCTACGTCCAGGCTCGGGGGGTAATCCAGACGCTGGATAATAGGCCGCACACGCAGCTGCTTAGCGGCAATATGAAAGAGTCGATGGCGAAGGATTTTGGGCTCCCGCCGTCGGGCATTGCTAGAAAGGCAGAGGGAG
Organism: Candidatus Dormibacteraceae bacterium; assembly: GCA_050734895.1. Classification (GTDB taxonomy): domain Bacteria; phylum Chloroflexota; class Dormibacteria; order Dormibacterales; family Dormibacteraceae; genus JBOHUW01. The sequence continues at coordinate 1,195 of JBOHUW010000264.1, forward strand.
CGGAAAAAGGTTAGTAGATCATGAGTCAGGAGGACCAATTCGAGCCAGAGTTGGTTTTCCGAGAAGGCGCTGGCGATGTCTGCATTCCGCTGGTCTGAGAGGATTAGCTGGTAGCGATAGCCGTTCCAGTCCTCAAAAATTCGCGGCGGAGGCCAATAAGGGCTGGATTTGTGAGATTGATTAATTGCGAACTGTGAGTGCCGCCAGATCTTGGGCCATCTTAGCGTTACCGGTGATAGTGGGATGGAAAGATTCCCCAGGATCGGTTATGACTTCTCCGTGGGCCCACGGTTGCGAGGAGCAGAGTTCATGCCCGGCGAAGGCATTCTCTTCATCCAAAACACCCACTTTAGCTCGTGCGGCAGAATCGCGAATCACCTGATTGAGTTGGCTGGCTCGCTCTCTCAGCCAGATCCGGTCGGCAGAGCCGAGGTTGATGGTGGTCAGGCAGGAGCGATCGGCAGGGATTATTTGGGGATAGGTAAATACCATCACTGCCGCCCTTGGGGCACGATCTTTGATCGCCAGATAGGTTTTAGTAAGCGGCGCTTGCAAACTATCGATGAGCTGGGATTCATCGGGAAATTCTCCCTCGCAGCTTTGCAGAGAGAGCACACAGTCGACTAAGATTTCACTGAAGTCGGCGTCGTTGCCTCCGATGCTCAAGGTGACCAGGCGAGTCGAGGCGGAGAGGGATTCAATCTGCGCCGGCACACCGCTGGAAGACTGCAGAAGGACATCTTGGGTTGTTGCTCCACTACAGGCGCCCAGCGAAAAGTCAGGCAGCCCGATCATTTGGGCGTAGATCCCCGAATATGAGGCATTGGCCGAGCGATAGCAGGAATCCTCCTTGCCGGGCGAGGTATCGCGGATAAATGCTGGAGCTCCCCGGCCGGAGGCATAAGAGTCGCCGAGGGCTACGTAAGAGGAGGCCGCTGTTTGGGATAGAGAAGCGGCTTGGGCGGCAATTGGATTGAGCAGTCCAGCAAAAACCGCGACCAGCAGAACGGCGGAGTTCCTCCAAGGCCTAAAACCTAGATACACGATTCCCCCTCTTTGGAGTCAAAAAACTCAACTCCTCAATGAATAAAGTATAGGGAGAAAAGCACAAGTAGAATTAATTTTCCGCGGACGCGGGGCGGACTATGAGGTTGAGAGGGTTCAGGATGGCCCCCGGGAGATCAACTTGTGAGCTTTTTGCTCGACACGAACGTCATTTCGGAGTGGGTGAAGCCCCAGCCGGAGGCCAATGTGGTTGCTTGGTTGGCGGAACTAGATGAGGAAGAGATCTTCATAAGCATAGTCTCGTTGGCAGAACTCCACCAGGGTGTGGGGCTCCTTCCAGCAGAACGTCGTCGTGTCCAGCTAGAAGAAAGGTTGCATTATTGGGAGGTGACCCACTACTTCCAAAATCCAACCGGAGCATCGCGGCCGCGCACCCTCCAGCTGAAAGTGGCCGGTCGGGAGTTGGAGCTATTGAGCGGTGGCGGCGTTTTCGGCCACTCCCGGATCGACTTAGGGACAAGGGTTCTCCTGGAGGCGGCTCCGGCTCCGCCGAACGAAGGTGATCTGCTCGACCTCGGTTGTGGCTACGGCCCGCTCACCCTAGCCATAGCCATGCATTCTCCGGGAGCCACGGTGTGGGCGGTGGACGTCAACCCAAGAGCCCGAGAACTCTGTCAACGGAACGCTGTCGCTGCCGGGTTGAGCAATATCCGGGTGATCGCGCCGGAGGAGACCCCTCCCGATTTACGGCTGGCAGCGATCTGGTCCAACCCGCCGATTCGAATCGGAAAGCAAGCTCTGCATCAACTGCTGGAGCTTTGGCTAGGGCGGCTTCTACCCAACGCTTATGCCTTGCTGGTGGTGCAGCGCTACCTTGGCTCGGACTCCCTGCAGAGCTGGCTTAGCCAAGCGGGCTGGCCCTGCGAAAAAG